>NZ_CAXBDC010000043.1:0-35712 GCF_963974195.1 uncultured Nisaea sp. | reverse complement strand
TCCTTGGCGGCTGGATCGGCGCGCGCTTCGGGTTGCGGATCACGCTTTTTGCCGGGCTGGCAGTGCAGATCGCGGCGCTGCTCATGCTCTCGGCCACGAACCCGGCCTGGACGGCGTTTTTCTCCGTTGGCTACGTGATGGTGGCGCAGGCACTTTCCGGTGTGGCCAAGGACCTCACCAAGATGAGCTCCAAATCCGCTGTGAAGCTGGTGGTGGCGTCGGACGAAGCCGGATTGCTGTTCCGCTGGGTGGCGGTGCTGACCGGCTCGAAGAACGCGCTGAAGGGCGTCGGCTTTCTGCTTGGCGGGGTGATGCTGGAAGGGCTCGGCTTCACCCATGCGCTTTATGCCATGGCGGGAATGCTGGCCGTTGTCCTCGCCGTTGCTCTCCTCACCATCAAGGCGGATCTCGGCCGGGCAAAATCGAAGATCGTCAAACGGGATCTGTTCGCCAAGACGCGGGAGATC
This sequence comes from uncultured Nisaea sp., assembly GCF_963974195.1. NCBI lineage: Bacteria > Pseudomonadati > Pseudomonadota > Alphaproteobacteria > Rhodospirillales > Thalassobaculaceae > Nisaea > uncultured Nisaea sp. Next base: position 35,245 of record NZ_CAXBDC010000043.1, on the reverse strand, counting down.
AATTTCCTCTCCGCCGCCAGGATCTTCCTGTTCGCCTCGCGCGATGTCTGGTTCGTCGTCGGCGTGCCGGTTTTTCTCTATGACCAGCTTGGCTGGTCCTTCGACCGGGTCGGTCTGTTCATGGCGGTCTGGGTGGTTGGCTATGGCATCGTGCAGGCGCTGGTGCCCCGGTTTCTGCACCGGACACGGGATGCCGGAGCGGCAGCGCGCGGTGCGGTGCTCTGGGGGTCCGTCCTGGCGCTGCTTCCGGCCCTGATCGCGGCCGGGCTGACCCCGCAATGGATGCCCGTTAGGTTCGGCACCGGCGATGCGCCCGCGATCATTCTGGTCGGCGGCTTGCTTCTGTTCGGCGTGGTGTTCGCCGTCAATTCGGCGCTGCATTCCTATCTGATCGTGGCTTACTCGGACGCGGACAAGGTGGCGCTGAATGTCGGCTTCTATTACATGGCGAACGCTGTCGGCCGGTTCGCCGGGACGCTTCTGTCCGGGCTGGTCTACCAGCTTGCCGGGCTGACGGCGACGCTCTGGGTCTCCGCCGCCATGGTGTTGCTGGCTGTCATGTTGACGCTGCCGTTAGGTGGCGGCAGGCGGGCTGTTTCGCAATCGGGATAACGGCCTGATCGTCAGGTGCTGGGTTGCTGGATCACGCAGCCGTACCAGCCGAGGCCTTCATATGTCTCGTAACCGGGCGTCTTGTGGAAGCCGACGACGGCGCCGTTGGGCAGGGTGTAATGACCGCTATCCTGGCCCCCGGTCTTCAGGTCGAACCGTTCGCTCAGGATGCCTTCCCGGTCGGAGGCGGCGATGATGCGGAAATCCGCATCCAGCAGCATGGCCCGGGAGCGGGCGGCTTCGGCTTTCTCGAAGCGGACTCCCTCGACGATGGTCTGTGCCTGCGGCTCCCATTCGAAGTGAATGCCCAGAACGCCGAGCACGGCGCCGGTGCTCTCGCCGCCTTCCCGGATCGCGGCTGCATAGGTCGCGGTCGGCTGGCCGCCGAGTTCCGCGCTCGTGGTGATGTCGGCGACCGAATATTCGTCCCCGTCGCGGGTCGCCATGGCATCGCGGAACCAGCCGGCATTGGAAACCGAATGGCCGGTAACGCTGTAGCGGTCTGGCCTGCCATTAGCGATGACGGTCCCTTTCGCGTCGCAGATCCAGAGATCGATATAGACGGTGTAGGCCGAGAGGATCACGCCCAGCCGTTTGGAGGCGTAGGCGGCGGCTTCTTCGGACGGTGCCGCGAGACAGTCGACAATGGCGCTGTCCGTCGCCCACCAGCGCACGTCGCAGGTCCGCTCGAACAGGTTCCGGTCGATCAGCTCGACCGCGTTCAGTGACAGATCGACAAGCCGCTGGCCCTTGAGCTGATCGACGATCGAGCGCCCGATGGTTTCCAGCAATTCGGCTTTTCCGGAAAGCTCCGTCTTCAGGGCGTCGGCGATCTGCTCGATCTCGGCGGAAACGCCCTTGACCTCATCGGCGACAACCGCGAAGCCGCGCCCCAGCTCGCCCACCCGCGCGCTCTCGATCAGGGCGTTCAGGGCCAGCATCTTGGTCCGGCCAGTGATGGCCTGGATTTCGGAAATCTTGGTTTCGGCCGTGTTCCGGACATCGGCTGTGAGTGTGACGATCTGTTCCGGGTCGGTGGTGGCGTCAGACGAACTCATAAGAATGCTTCCAGGATGCAGGGCGGCAGGAGAGCCTTGGAGGTAGCAAGTCGCGAGTGTGCATGTTTTCTAAGCAGAAAGCCTAAATGCTTAATTAATGATCAAGTTGTCAATTCGGCATTGCAGGCAGGCGACTGATACGAGACTGTTTGCGACATCTTATGCGGGCGGAATTATTGATGGCACTCTGGCATAAATATTCATCCATTGCATATCTTGCGGTGTTCATCGGCGTCCTCGGACATGCATCGACGGAGTTTTTCGCTGTTCTGTCAGGTGTTTCCGGCCCGGAGCTTTCTGTCTGGCGGTTTTTGCTCGGTGGTGCCGGGCTTGTGCTGCTTTCACTGCTGATGCCGGGAACGCGTGATTTGGTCGCACCGTTCAGGACGCATGGATGGAAGCTGCTTTTCCTCTCCCTGCTTGGTGTGACGATCGGATATCTCGTCTTTCACTGGTCACTCGATTTCGCGTCGGTGCCGCAGGTGGCAACTCTGGTGACGACGATCCCGATCTTCGTTGCCATCAGTAACCTTCTGATCAACAAGGCACCGATCACCCGGGGCAAGATCGCCAGCGGGCTCTGTGCGGTCGCCGGGATTGCGCTGCTGATCACGGACGGCTATGTCGCCTCGCTCGCCGGCTCCGGCGACAGCCTGCTCGGGATCTTTCTCGCCACCGCCTGCGCGGCCGCCGTTGCCGCTTATTCCGTGCTGGTCCGGCCGATCATCACGATTTATGGCGCGTTGCGGATTACCGCCATCACCATGATGCTCGGCGGTATCGGGTTGTGGCTGGTGGTGGGCCTGTTCTTCGGCGTCTGGGCCGCGCCCTCCCGGTTGTCCGGGCTGGAAACACCGGCCCTTGCCGCGCTGTTGGTCATTGCTTTCTGGAACACCACAATCACGCAGTTCCTCTGGATCGGGGGACTTGCGGCGGTGCCGGATATCACGCGCGGCAGCTATCTGTTTTTCCTGAAGCCGGTGATCGCGGCCCTGCTGGCGGTGCTGGTGCTCGGACAGGATCTGTCGGCGACGCAAATCCTTGCGATCATCGTTATCACCGGCTCGGTGCTTGGCGAACTGCTGCTGGACCGGAAACCCGAAGACTGACTTGACCCGCGGAATTTATGATCACATTGTATTGGGAACAAATCATGAACAATGAGGTGTGAAATGCTGCGGGCATTAATGGAGCGGTTCGAACGCGCATCCGGTGATTATGCGCGCGGTTTCGGAATCGAACGCGATCAGGACTGGTTCATCCTGAAGCTGCAGGAAGAGCTTGGCGAGCTGACGCAAGTCTGGAACCGCTATACCGGCAGAGGCCGGACCGGAGAGCAGAGTAACGAGGATCTGCACAAGGCGCTGGAAGACGAGACCGCCGACCTGCTCGGTCATGTCCTGTTGCTGGCGCACCGGTACGAGCTTGATCTGGAGGAGGCGGTGCGGCGGAAATGGCGTTTTCAACTGCCGTCGTCAGACAGCACGCACTGACGACGGACGGCTGCCAGCTCTCCGGTTCTCCAAATCCGGCTTGCGCCACCGCCTCCCTTCGGGCCAGAGTTCCGGCGCCGAATAACAAACAAGAAGCATCGCGAAGACAGGTGCAGGGGAGTGATGGATCATGGCCCAGGAGATCGTTCTGGCGGGCGGCAAGCGCACGCCTTTCGGGGATTTCGGCAAGTCGCTGAAGGATATTCCGCTGACGGCATTGGCCACTCACGCGGCGAAAGCCTGTGTCGAGGATGCCGAGATCCTGCCGGAGGATATCGATCATCTGGTCTGGGGCAATGTGCTGCCGGTCGATCCGGACGGCTATTACACCGGCCGGGCCGCCGCGCTCAATATCGGCATGAAGGAAGAGAGCTGCGCCATGCAGGTGAACCGGGCCTGCGGCTCCGGCACCCAGGCGATCCTGACTGCCGCCCAGCAGATCATGACCGGCCATGGCAAGATCGCGCTTGCCGGTGGCGGCGAGAATTTCTCCCGTGCGCCCTTCGCCAACCAGAAGATGCGCTGGGGCGCCATCCGCGGCGCGCAGAGCTTCGAGGACACCATGGAATCCGTCTATAGCGATCCGTTCGGGCACGGCCTGATGGGAGCGACGGCGGAGAATCTTTCCGAGGATTTCCAGTATCGCCGGGAGGACATGGATGCCTGGGGCCTGATGAGCCAGCAGCGCGCGGGCAAGGCAATTGCGACCGGCTTCCTGGCCCGTCAGATCGCGCCGATCGAGGTGCCGGAGGGCCGCAAGGGCACCCGGTTGATGAGCGAGGACGAATTCCCGCGCCCGGAGATCACGCTGGAAAAGCTGGCGACCCTGAAGCCGGTCTTCCGCAAGGGCGGGCAGGTGACGCCGGGCAATTCCAGCGGGGTGACGGACGGTGCCGCCTTCGTTCTGGTCGGTGACCGGGCGGCGCTTGAAGCGAAGGGCATCGAGCCGGTGGCCCGGATTGTCGACTGGACCATTGTCGGCGTCTCCCCAAGGATCATGGGCTGCGGCCCGGTGCCGGCGATCCGCGCACTCTGGGAGAAGCGCGGCATGAAGGCATCCGACATCGATTATTACGAGATCAACGAGGCCTTCGCGGTGGTCAACCTGCATGCGGAGAAGGAACTCGGCATCGGCCGCGATGTGACGAATATCTATGGCGGCGGCATCTCCATCGGCCATCCGCCGGGAGCGACGGGCGTGCGCATGACGATCACTGCCATGCATCATCTTCAGGAATCAGGCCAGCGTTATGCCTGTATTTCCATGTGCATGGGCGCGGGCCAGGGTATGGCCGTGCTGATCGAAAATCTCGCTGTCTGATCCTGGAGCTTCCCGATGTCTTTTGATCTTACCGGCAAGGTGGCGCTGGTCACCGGCGCCAGCCAGGGCCTTGGCGCCCGTTTCGCGGAAACACTCGCGGCCAGCGGGGTGGCCGTAGCCGTGGCCGCGCGCCAGGTGGCGAAACTGGAGGATCTGGCGGAACGGATTCGCGGTGCCGGTGGCTCTGCCCATGCGGTGGCCATGGATGTCACCGACCCTGCTTCCGTCGCGGCGGCCATCGAGGATGCGGAGGCCGCGCTCGGCTCGCTCGATATACTGGTGAACAATGCCGGGATCGCGGTGCAGAAGCCGTTTCTGGAGATGAGCCCGGAGGATTACGATCAGGTTCTCGATACCAATCTGAAAGGCTGTTTCCTGGTTGCCCAAGCGGCGGCCCGGCGGATGAAGGAAAGCGGCGGCGGCTCGATCATCAATATCTCGTCGGTGCTCGGCACCGAAGTGATCGGCGCGCTCTCGACCTATTGCGCCTCCAAGGGCGGGCTGTTGCAGCTCAACCGGGCCATGGCGTTGGAACTGAGCCGTTACGGCATCCGGGTGAACGCCATCGCGCCCGGCTATATAGAGACGCCGATCAACAGTGATTTTTTCAAAACCGAACCCGGTCAGAAAATGGTGAAGACGATCCCGCAGCGGCGTCTCGGCCAGCCGGACGATCTGGACGGCGCGCTGTTGCTGCTGGCGTCCGATCAGGGGGCTTATATGACCGGATCGCTCATTACCGTCGATGGCGGGTTCGTGTTGCGTTGAGCCAAAACGGCCGCACGGCTTGAACCGGGGCGGGGAAGCCTATACGAAATCCGGCTACGAATTTCAGATACCAGTCCGTTCGAGGAGGATGGGATGTCAGTGAACAAAATCGGCGTGATCGGCGCCGGGATGATGGGCTCCGAAATCGCCCTGGTCTTCGCCATGGCAGGCAAGAGCGTTGTCATGATGGAGCCGGAGCAGGCGCGTCTGGACAAGGCGATGGCCGGTCTTCAGAAGACGCTGGAATCCGGTGTGGCCCGGAAGTTCTGGGCGGAAGAGGACATGGCGACGGCGCTGTCGAACATTTCCGCCGCGACGGACGTCTCCGGTTTCGGCGACCGCGATCTGGTGATCGAGGCCGTGTTCGAGGACGAGAAGGTGAAGGCCGACGTCTACAAGCAGCTGGACGCAGTCTGCAAGGACGACGCGATCATCGCGTCGAACACCTCCAGCATCTCGATCACCGTGCTGGCTTCCTACTTCTCCGAAAAGCGCCAGTCCCGTTTTCTCGGCCTGCATTTCTTCTCCCCGGTCAGCCGGATGAAGCTGGTCGAGGTGATCCGGGGCATGGACACGGACGATGACGTGATCGCCGCCGCCCGCGAGGTCTGCATCGCGGCGGGCAAGACCCCGATCGACGTGAAGGACGTGGTCGGCTTTGCCGTCAACCGCATCCTTTTCGCCATGTGGGACGAGGTGCTGCGGCTCGCCGAGGAAGGCGCCTGCACGCCGGAAGATATCGATATCGGCTGTAAGCTCGGTCTTGGCCATCCGGTCGGCCCGTTCGAGCTGATGGACAATATCTCCAACACGCTGAACCTGCAGGTCGCCGAGATCCTGCACGAAGCCTATGGCGAGCGCTTCAACCCGCGCCCGATCCTGCGTCAGATGGTGAAGGCTGGCCGTGCCGGGCGCCGCGCTGGCCGGGGCTGGTACCGCTACGATGAAAAAGGCAAGCGGGTCGCCTGATCGCGTAAAACATTCACGATTGCTGACGGGCGGCCATATGGCCGCCCGTTTTTCGTTCTGGTATGATCTCTGCGGGCGGATCGAGTTGGAGAATCGGGCTATGGCTGCGCGTACCATGGTGACTGGCGCGGCGCTGGTTCTGGCTTTGGGGCTGGCCGGCTGTTCGACGATCGACTGGACCGGCGCCGGACGGAAGAGTGCGGCAGCGTTCTGTGAGAGCCAGAAGAATTGCCAGAATGTTTGCCCCGATGGGTCGGAAACCGGGGTCAAGGTGCCGCGCTGCAATTACCGGGCGGCGAACTGACGGACTTCCAGCGGACGGGAAAACCCCTTTCTACGCCACCGCTCCCGGCCCATGATCTGAAAAAGGTCAGCAGGAGGGGGCGTGACGGTGCAATCGATCCGGCGTGGCGAGACAACACTGAGAACGCCGAACATCACGGCGGCGGCCCAGGAAGAGCTTGAGGCAGCCGGCAGTGACGCGGAACGGATCGAATCCGTCGCATCCCTGATCCACGGCGCCTTCACCGATTATTACGGCCGCTTCCGCTCCATCGCGACCCTTGCCAAGACGGCTTTCGAGGCGCGGGACTGGCCGGCGTCCCTTGCGCTGAGCCAGGAGCGGCTCGGCATTTATGGGGCGACAGTGAATGCGCTGGTGCCGGTGATCCTGCTGCATTGCCCGGATGTGCAGGGCAAGGATGCCTTCTGGGCGGAGGTGGAAGACCAGTATCTGCCTCTGATCGACGGGCTCTATCATGCCGACCTCGCCTATGCGTTTCTGAATTCGGTACGCCGTCAGGTGCATGCGGACATGTGGCGCGCCTCGACCTATTCCAGCGCCCGCGCCCGGGACGAGGAAACGGCGCCGCACCCTGTTGTCACGCGACTGTTCGATATCGAAAATCCGCTCGGCGGGGCGCAATTGCATCCGGTCCTGACGCTGGCCGGGTTTTCCCGCGCCTGGCGCGATCTCGCAGCGGATGCCGATGCTGTCGCGGCGCGTATCCGGGAGACCGTGCCGGAGGCTGACCGGATCACCGGGATCGAGATGGCCGATGCCGGGTTCTACCGGAACCGGGGCGCCTATCTCGTTGGCCGTGTGTTGCGGGAGGGACTCGATCCGGTGCCGCTTGGTATCGCGCTGCTGAACGAGACCGATGGCATTCTGGTCGATGCGGTCATTCTCGGCTCGGACGACCTGCAATATGTCTTCAGCTCGACGCTGGCGAATTTCCACGTCACCTCGGAGCATTATCACGAGATGGCGGCCTTTCTGTTCGCCCTGATGCCGGACCGGCCGCATGGCCTGCAATATTCCACCATCGGCTATAATCATATCGGCAAGGTCGCCGTGATCAGGCAGATCGAGCGGGAATTGCGGGCGACGGGAGAGACGCTGGATTATGCCGTCGGCTCCCGGGGGACTGTTGCCATCGGATTCTCGGCCCCGTCCCTCGGCTATGTCGCCAAGGTGATCCGGGATCATCCGACGGCGGGCTACAAGTGGGGGGTGTTTCCGGGCGTCCAGTCCGTGCTGCAGAAATACAGCCGGGTGCACGAGATCAACCGGGCCGGCTCCATGCTGGACAATATTATCTATTACAATGTCACCCTGCCGGCGGATTACTTCACCGACACATTGCGTCAGGAGATCCTGGAGGCGGCGGGCGACAATGTGATCCAGACCGGAGCGGGGCTGCTGTTCCGCCACCTGATCGTGCAGATCAAGATGATCCCCTTTCCGGTGTTTCTCGAACAGGCATCGGAGGAAGAGGCGGAAGTTGCGATTCTCAATCTCGGGCAATGCATCACCAACAATGCCGCCGCCAATATCTTCAACAAGGATCTGGATGGCCGGAATTACGGGATCAGCGGTATCCGCAAGGTCTATCTCTTCGATTATGACGCCATCGAGGATCTGACGGACGTGAAGGTACGGACCAATCAGGACCGGTTCGACGGCGAGGAGGATATTCCGGACTGGTTCTTCGAGGAGGGCGTGATCTTCCTGCCGGAGGAGCTGGAAACGCATCTCAGGATCGAGAACCGTCGTCTCCGGCGTGTTTTCCGGGAAGCGCATGGCGATCTGTTGACGCTGGAATACTGGACGGACATGCAGGACCGTCTGAACCGGGGCCAGGTGCCAAGGCTGACACCCTATCGCGAGGAATGCCGCCTATCCCCGGAAACATGATGGGGTGAGCGTGATGGAGAAAACGTGACGGGTTACCAGCGGTAATCGTCGTCCCGCTTATATTTACCGCCACTTGGAAGTTTGTCCTGCCGCCGGCGGTCCGGTCCGGCATAATCGTCCGACTTCACGAACGGGCGGGCGTCGGAAAGCACGGTCATGATTGTCCGCTGCAAATTCTTGAAGTCGACCGGCTTGGCGACAAAAGCACTCGCGCCATAATCCCGGGCCCTGAGGACAGCTTCCTTGCTGGCATGCTGGGTAACGAGAATAACCGGGACGTAGGGATTCGTGACGTTCGGATCGCGGCGTATGTGATGCAGGATGTCCCACCCGTTCATCGGCTGCATCTCAAGATCCGTTACGACGAGATCATAATGCCGCCGGGTCAGGTCCTTCAGGGCCGCCTCGCCATTCTCGCGTTCGGTGACATCGTCAAAGAGAAGATGCTCCATGAAGGTTCGCATCAACATCCGCGTCGGCGGGTCATCTTCCACGATCATCACCCGAAGGGCGCGCAGATCTTCTTTTGAAAGCTTTGTCATAATCTCTCGTTCAAGCTTGCGGGCAGCCTGTACCCAATATAGGGACGCAGAGATTAATATTCAGTTTGTTTAAGGCTTATCGCTGCGGCGGCCCCGCTTCGGGGACGCTTGGAGGCAGGCATACAGGGAAATTCAAAGGGGGGATGTTAGTTGGTGCGCCCGGGAAGATTCGAACTCCCGACCTCTTGATTCGTAGTCAAGCACTCTATCCAACTGAGCTACGGGCGCCCCTTGAAAGCATGTCGCTCCCGAAGGAGGCCGGAACATACTCAAGCCGATTTGGAAACGCAAGCGCTTATCTTACGGAATCGTCTGGCAAAACAACTTGTAGGCCCGATTGGCATTGGTTACTATCCCTACGAATTTCGCGGCTTGCGGCTACCATCAGTGGGGGACTGCGTCGGCAAGCTTATTCCATCGTCTTTTCCCGTACCGGTCGGGGGTGGACGAAGGCGGGGACTCCTACCCGAAAGGGCGGATCGCCGAGGCTCATTGCTAGGGGGGTCGGCATTGGTCGGTCGCACGGATCTACCTGAAACCGCAGCAAACATAACACCTATTTACAAGGTGACAGCGTCCTATGGTTCTTAATCGCTCGTCGCTCGTTGTCCTGGGCGCAATGGTTCTCCTTTTGGGGGGCTGTTCTTTCTCATCAGACGCTTTGTGGCCGAGCCTTTCCGGCGAAGATCCTGCCGGTTCCGCTCAAACATCGGGGCAAACGCCCAGTCAGGTGGCCATCCAGCCGTCTGCTGGCGAGACCTCCGGTCAGCCGCTTAGTGCCAGCGCACAGCAGCCGCTTAGTCTGAATTCCACGAATTTCGAGGTGCAGCCACCCCGACCGGGAGCCGCTACAGGCACCTTTGTCGGCAACAAGGTGGTCCAGCTCCGAGACGATCTGCGTCGCTTGCAGGAGTCCATCAGGTCTCATAACGGCGATTTGCAGAACGTACGGCAGCGGACGATCGGCAATGCGCAGACCTATCATCAGTCGGTTGCGACGATTCGCTCCCGCCTGCAGGTCGGCACGACGCCGGGTAATCCGATGCTGGTTTCCTCGTGGAACGAATCGCAACGCTTGCTTGAGCAGGTGAACGCCGACATTGGCGATATGAACGACCTTTCGAACAGGGTCGCTGCCGATGCCGCGCTGTCCACATACCTGCTCGACGCAACACGGGCTGCCTTCGGGCTCTCCGGCGCGGTTGATGAAGATCACCGGCAGCTTGAGGTGCTTGAAGACGACGTCAACCGGACAGTGGTTCTGGTCGATCGTTTGCTGACCGAGCTGAGCGACGATATCCGCCGCCAGAGCCGGTATGTCGCGACCGAGCGGAACGATCTGAACACCTTGGCCCTCGCCATCAAGAACGGTGAGTTCTTCGGCTCCAGCCTTGCCTCCCGGACCTACGGGATGGGCGGTGCCACGGCAACGGCGACACCGATGGCGCAGACCCGTGGTCTGAACTCCGCCTCCGGTTCCCGGCGGCCTCTTGTGGTGATTCGCTTCGACCGGAGCAATGTGAACTATCAGCAGGCGCTTTATACTGCTGTCAGTCGCGCTCTGGAGCGGCGCCCCGATGCGTCCTTCGACCTTGTGGCGGTTTCCCCGTCCGGCGGCTCGTCCGCACAGGCTGCGCTCGATACCAGCAAGGCGCGGAAGAATGCACAGGATGTTCTTCGTGCGCTGACCGATATGGGCTTGCCGCCCAGCCGGGTGGCTTTGTCGGCGACCACGGCCGGCGATACGTCGAGCAACGAGGTTCGTCTGTTCGTTCGCTAAAGACAGAGACAGAGATAGAAAAAGCGCCGTCCGGTCTCCGGGCGGCGCTTTTTTCATGCGCGAAACCTGCCCTCCCGGAGCGATGCGCCGTGCGCCTGATTGATCTGGGCTGCCCGTGAGAGCGTAGAGAGTGCGTGATCATGCGGAAAAGGAGCCAGCTCATGCGGTCCTTCGTTTTTTGCCTCTTCTTGCTTGCCGCCTTGTTTGTGTCAAAGCCTGTCCAGGCCGGTGATCCGGTATCCGGTGAGGATATTCGCGATACCATCAATCAGCAGCTGAACGCCTTCCAGCGTGATGACTGGGCCGGGGCCTTCTCCTATGCCAGTCCGGCGCTTCAGACAATTTTCGGATCGCCCGACCGGTTCCGGGACATGGTGCTGGGCGGGTACCGCGCGGTCTACAGACCCAAACAGGTGACGTTCCGTGATCTTGATGCCTCCGGACTCCGGCCGGTGCAGATCGTTTTTTTCATCGGACCGGACGGGCTGGCCTATCTGGCTGCCTACGAGATGGAACGGCAGGCTGACGGGAGTTGGCGGATTGCCAGTGTGCAACTGATCCAGGCCGAAGCGAAATCCGCCTAGAAGTACCGGTAGCGGCGCGATTATGGCATTCAGCGTTGCGGAATTTCGCCGGCCGGGCTATGTCGCCACATCTTTTTGCGACATTGATGGATGTAGGCCATGCCAAGTGACGATCAGGCTGCTTTCAACAAGTCTTTCCCGGTCAGCTGGGAAGAGCTTCACCGGACGGCAAAAGCCCTGGCATGGCGGCTGACGGAAGTCGGCCCGTTCGAGGGGATCGTGGCGATCACGCGTGGCGGGCTCGTCCCTGCCGCCGTCGTGGCCCGTGAGCTGAACATCCGGATCATCGACACGGTCAGTGTCGCCTCCTACGGGGTCGACGGCTCCGACAAGGAACGCGGCACGATCAAAATGATGAAGAATTGCGATATCGCGGGTGACGGTACCGGCTGGCTGATCGTCGATGATCTTGTCGATACCGGGGAAACGGCGAAGGCAGTCCGGGCAATGCTGCCGAAGGCGCATTTCGCCACTGTTTATGCCAAGCCGGCCGGCCGCCCGCTGGTCGATACCTTCGTGACCGAGGTCAGCCAGGATACCTGGATTCATTTCCCGTGGGATCTGGAGCCGCGCCCGGTCGAGCCGATTTCCTCGCTCCGTCGCTAGAGGGTTGGGCCGCTAAAGCGCCTCGGCCAGCTCGTCGAGCAGCTCTTCATCCTCGATCCGGATGCGGGAGCCATGCTCGACCGTGATCAGCTTCTTGTTCTTCAGTTGGGTAATCGTCCGGCTGACCGTCTCCGTGGTCAGGCCGAGATAATCCGCGATGTCCGTGCGCGTCATGGGGACGGCAATCGGGTTCGCAGGTAAATGACGCTTTACCTGACGGGCGGCGAGGCCGCGGAAGAAGGAGGCAACGCGCTCCGCTGCGGTCTTCCGGCCAAGCAGCACGATCTGCTCCTGCATCAGGCCTAGTTCCTCGGAAGCGCGGGCGAAAAGCCGATGTTCGAGTGTTGGGATTTCCTCCAGCAGGGCTTCAAGCTGGGTGCGCGGAAACCGGCAGAGCGTCGCGGGCGTTATGGCTTCAGCGCTGAAGCCATAGGCATCGCGGTGGGATACACCGAGAAAATCACCGGGAAAGAGAAAGCCGGTTACAGAACGGCGGCCATCCGCGAGCAGTTTGTAAAGCCGGACCGTGCCTGCCGTCAGCGTATAGACGTAATCGGCCGGCTCTCCCTCATCCACGATCGGATCGCCGGAAGCCAGCTCGACCGAGGACAGGATGGCGGTCAGCCGTTGCACTTCATCCGCGCGAAGAGCGCCGCAGATCGCGAGATCGCGAATATCGCAATCATCGCAAGGCGAGGGAGCCACTGCGGTTGCGCTATTCTCTCCCGAAATGCTTTGCATCCGATGCTCCGGTCCGCGCCTGTCGAGGGATCTTTATCGGTCCCAATGGCCATGCCTGACCCCACACTACCGTTTTCGGCCGCGCGGTGGAAGCCGCTCGGCGTGCGTTATTATGCTGCATCAGGCTGTGCAGGCGGTCGGCACTTGATCATCCGGTGGCCGGACACGGCAATTCAAGTCTGAAACTGCTGCCCGCCGCTCCGGTGTTGGCCAGGAAAAGCGCTCCGCCATGCGCTCGCGCGATATCGCGGGCAATGGCGAGCCCGAGCCCGGACCCCCCGCCATTGCCGGAGAGCTGGAAGGGCAAAAACAGTTTCTCCCGGATGGGGTCCGGGATGCCGGGGCCGTCATCCTGGAACAGAAGCGCCAGCGTTCCGTCATCATAGTCAAACCCGATATGGAAGCGGCTTGCCCCGGCCCGGGATGCGTTCGAGGCGAGATTGGCGAAAATTCGGTAAATCTGGTCGGGATCGACCGATACGAGCACTCGGGGGGGCGCGTCGAGCTCTATGGCCAGATGGCCTTCCGCCGCCGAATTGCTCAGTTCCGGAACGATGTCGTCCAGCAGGGCCTGCAGGGTCATCCTCTCGGTCATGAGCGGGACAGATTCTTGCGTGAAATTCAGGGTGTCCGAGCAGAGTTTGACGGCCCGGTCGATGGTTCTGAGAAAGGGCGGCACCGCTTTGCGGACGAAGGGATCGGAGCTTTCGGCGAAGCGGTCGGAAACCAGGGTTGCCGTTGCCAGCATGTTGCGCAGATCGTGGTTGATCTTGTTCACCGCCGTGCCGAGCGTCGCAAGCCGCATATTCTGCCGCAGTGCCCGGCGGACGCCCTGCTTCATGCCCGCGAGCTCGCGGACCGCGATGCCGATTTCGTCCCGTCTGTCAGAGGCGGGCAGATCGGATGTCGGGTCTTCCGGGCGTTGCCGGAAGGCGATCATGCTGCTGGTGATGCGTTGCATGGGAAGCACCATCAGCCAGCGCAGGGAAAGAAAGACAAGGGCTGCGGTAAAGAGCGAGATCACCACCGAGAGCGTCAGGATGCGCCAGGAAAAATCCAGCATTTCCATATGCATGGGCCGCTCGTCGATGACCATGGTGACGAAGATGTCCGGGTCCCGAGGTGACTGGCCATGCAGCCGGATGACCCGGTTGCGGGTTTGCACCAGGGTTTCGAATGCATCGAGGATCAGGGTGAGAACGCCGGTGCTTCTGAGGTCGACGGCAATATGCGGCTCCGGAACGTCGGTCCGGCGAAGCATCGGCATGAAATTGGAATCGTCATTGGCGATGATGCTGTAGGCGCCGACATGATCTAGAAGCTGGCGGGCCAGCATTTCGGTCACCATGCCGTCGGGCGCCGCCTTGACGGACAGGGCCGCGAGATGCCCCTCGGCCAGCTTCTCCTGCAGATAGCTCAACCGGTACCGCGAAATCGACGGCGTGTAGATCAGCACTTCCGCCACCATGATGAAAAACACCGTGAGCAACAGGAGCCGGAAAGAGAGACTGTTGGCAAAGCCCAGCATATACAAATGTCCGTCGACGTAACCCGCGGGGCAAGTTTACCCGAAGGCGGCGAGGAAGCGGACGATTTTGCGCATGCGCGGGCTGAAGAGTGTCTCCGTGAAGAAGGATCCGGCGGCACGCTTGCCGATTTCCCCGAGCGTCGGGTAGGCGACGATCGAGGAGGCAACGGCGCCGATCTTGATCTTCTGGGCGATCACCATGGCCCAGGTCTGGATCAGGTCTCCGGCCCCCTTGCCGACGATTGTCGCCCCCAGCACTTTGCCGTTCTTCAGCACCATGACCTTGATGAAGCCATTCGTGACGCGTTCTGCCCTGGCCCGGTCATTCTCCTGATAGGGCCATTTCAGCACCCGCAGTTTCTCGCCGTGCTGCGCGCGGGCTTCCCGTTCCAGCAGGCCGACCTGAGCGAACTCGGGGTCTGTGTAGGTGACGCGCGGCACGGCGCCGTGACCGGCCTTCGCCGGCAGGCGGAAGAGGGCGCTGCGGATCACGATGCTGGCGTGATACCCGGCGACATGGGTGAATTGCAGGCCACCTGCGACATCGCCGATGGCATAGACTTTCCGGTTGCTGGTCTTGAGCCCGGCATCAACCTCTATCCCGGCCCTGCCATGCTTGATCCCGGCGGCCTCCAGGCCGAGCCCGTTGATATTAGGGCTGCGGCCGGCGGCGATCAGAAGGTGGCTGCCTTCGATCTGCAGCTCTGTGCCGTCCTGCTCGACGGACAGCCGGACAGCTCCTCCGGAGCCGGCGGTCTCTTTCACCATGGCGCCTTCGAGAAGGGTGACGCCGATGTCGGTCAGATGCGCGCGCAGGACTTCAGCCGCTTCCTCGTCTTCATTACCGAGCAGGCGGGCGGCTTCGATCAGCGTAACATCCGCGCCGAGATTGCGGTGCGCTTCGGCCAGCTCGCAGCCGATCGGACCGCCGCCGACGATCAGCAGGTGATCCGGCCGCTCGATCAGATCGAAAATGCTCTCGTTGGTCAGATAGGGAGTGTTGTCGAGACCGGGGATGGGCGGGATCATGGCGCTGGAGCCGGTGGCGATCACGAAACGCCGGGCCTGAACCCGGAAGCCGCCCCCGCTGACCGTGCGGGCATCCGTGAAGCTGGCTTGCGCCTGGATCACCCGGACGCCAAGTTCCTCGAACCGTTCGACGGAATCATGCGGCTCGATACCGGCAATCACGTCCCGGACATGGTCGTGGACCTTGCTAAAATCGACCTCGGGCTCCGGCAGGGAGATCCCGAAGCGTCCGGCCGTGCGCGCCGTGGCGGCGGCATGGCCTGCCGCGAGCATGGCCTTGGAGGGGACGCATCCGTAGTTCAGGCAGTCGCCGCCCATCAGGCCGCGCTCGAACAGCACGACGGAGGCTCCCATCTGTACCGCACCGGCGGCGACGGACAGTCCGCCCGAGCCACCGCCGATGACGCAGATATCCGCCGATATTTCCTGTTCGGTATTTCTGGCGGCGGGAATGTTTGTCTTCATCGCTTTCGGCGCGCTCCTCGGCATTTGGTCCCGGAGCCACGGCCCGGGCGGTCAGCGCCCGAACCGTGACGGTATATCCAAGACACCTATGTCGCCTGCCGGTCGAGGCACAACCAGTCACCTTGGCGTGAGGAAAAGCCGGGCTGGGGCGGGCGATTATTGCATTTCTGCGGCATACCGTGCGCACCTGCGTTGACTCGGGCAAGGCAAAACTATATACAGCCCGGCACTCGCGAGATTGCTATATTTTACGTCGACGGAGACTTCCCGTGAAACGCACCTATCAGCCCAGCGTCCTCGTACGCAAGCGCCGTCATGGCTTCCGGTCCCGCATGGCGACCGTTGGCGGCCGTCATGTCATTCGTAACCGGCGCTCCAAAGGCCGCAAGCGTCTGTCCGCCTAAAATGCTGCTGCCCGGCCAGACTGGCCGGGTCGCGTGCATTTCAGAAAGCTCTTTTGCCATGCGCAATCCGTCCTCAGGAACGTTGGAGCGCCTGCAAAAGCGCAGCCAGTTCCTCACGATTGCCCGGACCGGCCGTAAAGCCGTTACGCAGGGGATAGTCCTGCAGGCCCGTCCGCTTGAACCCGGTTATGAGACCGAGATCAAGGTCGGCTATACCGCCAGCCGCAAGGTTGGCGGGTCGGTCCAGCGCAACCGGGCAAGACGAAGGCTCAGAGCCGTGGTTCATGATGTATTGAACGCAATGGCCATACCGGGACATGAATTTGTCCTGATCGCCCGCGCGAATACTCTGACCCGTTCCTATGATGGTTTGCTTGCCGATCTCAAGCGTGCGCTTGGCAAGGTGAATGCCCTCAAGCAGGAGGTGCGGACGTGATTTCTTCCGCCGCGTCTCCGCTGGCCTGGCTTTTCCGCGGGCTGATTCTATTCTATCGCTACACGTTTTCTGCGTTTCTCGGGACTAACTGCCGTTTTGAGCCGAGCTGTTCGCGCTATGGTCTCGACGCTATTGAGCGTTACGGCGCCATTCGCGGTGGCTGGCTTACACTTAAACGGATTCTGCGCTGTCATCCCTGGGGCGGCTGTGGCTATGATCCCGTCCCCGAGCGGGATGGGGCCGCTTCCCAAATGCATCACAATTGTCGGGCCGAACAATGAACGAGCAAAAAAACCTGATTTTCGCCGTCGTGCTATCAGTGGCGATCCTGGTCGGGTTTCAGTTTTTCTATGAAGTTCCGAGGGTCGAGCAGGAGCAGGCTCGACAGGCCGAACTCCAGGCGTCCGGAGCAAGCGAGTCTTCCACGCCCTCGGCGTCGAACGTTCCGTCCGGCGCTCCGGTCGGAGGGTCTGTCCTGCCGGGCAGCACCAAGATGTCGGCCGAGGATGCTGCCAAGGCACGGCGGGAGATCGCGGCGGATCCGAAACGGATCAGGATCGATGCGCCAGGCATGCGCGGTACGATCTCGACCGTGGGCGCCCGCATCGACGATGCGATCCTGACCCACTATCGGGAAAGCCTCGACAAGGACAGCGACAACATTCACCTGCTGAAGCCGGTTGGCGCGCCTAAATCCTATTATGCCGAGTTTGGCTGGGTTCCCGAAGTCGAAGGCATCCCGGTGCCGAACGCAAAGACGGTGTGGACCGCTGACAGCGAGACGCTCAGCCCGAACCAGCCGGTTACCCTGACCTGGGACAATGGCGCGGGCCTTACTTTCGAGCGCACCTACGCCATCGACAACCAGTTCATGTTCTCCGTGACGCAGAAAGTGCGGAACACCGGCGGTGAGCCGGTGACGCTTTTCCCGTACGGCCTGATTTCCCGTGGCGGCACGCCGAAGACAGCGGGATTCTATATCCTGCATGAAGGTCCGCTCGGCGTCTTTGACGAGACCCTGAAGGAAGTTGATTACGACGATCTCCAGGAAGACGGGGATGTCGAGGTTTCGGCGACCGGCGGCTGGATCGGGATTACCGACAAATACTGGCTGGCCGCACTGGTGCCGGCCCAGGACGAAGCCATCAAATATCGCTTCATGCATACGATCCGGCAGCAGGATGACCGTTATCAGACGGATTATCTGGGCTCTGCCCGGGCGATCGCTGCCGGTGGCGTGGCCGAGTCCAAGGTGCATCTCTTCACCGGGGCGAAAGAGGTCAAGCTCCTCGACAAGTACGAAGAGGAATATAACGTCGCGAATTTCGATCTGGCCGTGGATTTCGGCTGGTTCTACTTCCTGACCAAGCCGTTCTTCTACGCGCTGTCCTGGCTGCATGGAGTGGTCGGGAATTTCGGCATCGCCATCCTGATCTTCACCGTCGCGGTCAAGGCGGTGTTCTTCCCGCTGGCGAACAAGTCGTACAAATCGATGGCGAAGATGCGCGAGCTGACGCCGAAGATGCAGACCCTGCGCGAGCAATATGCGGATGACAAGCAGCGCCTGAATCAGGAGATGATGGCGCTCTACAAGAAGGAGAAGGTCAATCCGGCCTCCGGTTGTCTGCCGATCATCATCCAGATTCCGGTCTTCTTCTCGCTCTACAAGGTGCTGTTCGTTTCCATCGAAATGCGCCATTCGCCATTCTTTGGCTGGATCCATGATCTCTCGGCGCCGGATCCGACCACGTTGTTCAACCTGTTCGGTCTGATCCCGTGGACTCCGCCGGCATTCATCCCGATGATCGGTGTCTGGCCGATCCTCATGGGCCTGACCATGTTCCTGCAGCAGAGGCTGAACCCGCAGCCGGCCGACCCGATCCAGGCCAAGGTGTTCATGTTCCTGCCGATCTTCTTTACCTTCCTGCTGGCGAATTTCCCGGCCGGTCTGGTGATCTACTGGGCCTGGAACAACCTGCTTTCGATTGCCCAGCAGCGGCTCATCATGTGGCGCATGGGCGTCAAGTAGGAGCGATATGACCGACGAGCTGACCCCGGAAGAACTGGAATCAGGACGGCACCTGTTTGCCCAGGAATGCGGTTTTGTCTGGGGCGCGGCGCGGCTTGACCAGTTGCCGGAAGCGACCATGCCGGAAATCGCCTTTGCCGGCCGTTCCAATGTCGGCAAGTCGAGCCTGGTGAACGCGCTGACCGGCCGAAAGACGCTGGCACGCACGTCAAACACGCCGGGCCGGACCCAGCAGCTCAACTTCTTCAATCTGGGCAACCGGTTGATGATCGTGGATCTGCCGGGCTACGGCTATGCCAAGGTCTCCAAGACCACGGTCGAGGCCTGGAACCGCACCCTGCGTCAGTTCCTGAAAGGCCGCACGGTGCTGCAGCGCGTGCTGCTGCTGGTGGATTCCCGCCACGGCCTCAAGGACACGGACCGCGAGATGATGGATATGCTGGATCAGGCGGCAGTGTCCTATCAGGTCGTTCTGACCAAGGTCGACAAACCTAAGAAACCTGAGCTGGATGCGATCGTGGCGGAGACGCAGGCGGAACTGCTCAAGCATGTCGCGGCGCATCCGGTCATCGTCTGCAGCAGTGCGGACAAGGGAACGGGTATAGCGGAGCTGAGAGCGGGGCTCGCCGCGCTGGCGGACTGATCAGCGTTGGGGCCGGCGCCGGGAACGGATAGCGTTGGGGGGAAGAACATGAGCGAATCGTCTTTGAATGAGTTGCGGCAGGAATGGCTTTCCAAGGCCGGTATTCTGACCGAGGCCTTGCCGTTCATGCGCCGATACAGCGGCAAGACGGTTGCCGTGAAGTTCGGCGGCCACGCAATGGGCGACGACGAGCTGTTCCAGTCCTTCGCTGCCGACATGGTGCTGATGAAGCAGGTCGGCATGAACCCGATTGTGGTGCATGGCGGTGGCCCGCAGATCGGCAAGATGCTGGAACGGCTGGCCATCAAGAGCGAATTCATCGATGGCCTGAGGGTCACTGACAGCGCCACGGTCGAGATCGTCGAAATGGTCCTGTCCGGCTCCATCAACAAAAGTATCGTCGCGGCTATCAATGCGGCCGGTGGCCGGGCCATAGGCATTTCCGGCAAGGACGGTAACCTGATCACCGCGCGCAAGCTGCAACGCACCAAGATCGATCCGGACAGCAATATCGAGAAGGTGCTCGATCTCGGCTTCGTCGGTGAGCCGGAGAGCGTGGATGTCAGCATCCTGAAAACATTTGCCGAAGGCGGATTGATCCCGGTGATCGCTCCTATCGGCTTTGGCGAGGATGGCGAGACCTACAATATCAACGCGGACACCTCCGCCGGTGCCATTGCCTCTGCATCGGACGCTGCCCGTTTCCTGCTGCTGACTGATGTGGCCGGCGTTCTGGACAAGAACGGCAACCTGATCCCGGAACTCAGTGTCGTCGAAGCCCGCAACCTGATCGAGGACGGGACCATTTCGGGCGGCATGATCCCGAAAATCGAAACCTGCATCGACGCGGTCGAGAACGGTGCCCGCGCGGCGGTTATTTTCGATGGCCGTGTGCCGCATGCCTGTCTGGTTGAACTCTTCACGCCGCATGGCGTCGGGACCATCATCCGCGGCTGATCCCGATCGGCGGAAGTCGTAAGAACCCGGCTTCCGCATGATCCGGCAAAATTATTCCAAGCCATTAAAATAGCAGATTTATTTTCGATATTATTCTTAACGAATAGTGTAAATCGGCGGGATTCCCGTTTGCGATTTGTCAACGATCCTTCTGTACAATCATAGCAATTGGAAGCCTCCGGGGCTTCTCCGAAAAGTGCCGCGGCAAGACGGATGTCGGGCCGGGCACTGGGATCGGCGTATTTCTCGGAAAGGATAATGCCGTGAGTGTAAGTCTGAAGAATTATGCGAAGCGCAGCATCGGCGCCGCCGCCATTGTTGCCGGAATTGTTTCTTTCGTGGCACCGGCCAGTGCAATTGACCCGCGGCTTTGCACACAGCACGGAGACCTGGTTAACCAGCTCGGAAAGAAATACGGCGAGGCGGTTTCCGCTTCCGGATTCGACGGAGCGGGAAACTTTGTGCAGATCTTCAGCTCCAAGACCGGAAGCTGGACGATCGCCATTTCCACACCGGGCGGACAGACCTGCGTGATTTCCGCCGGTAACGACTGGCAGAAAGAAGAGAACGAGCCGGCGCGGCCCGAGGTGGCGTCCTGATAGACGCCCCCGGTTAGGTGTCTTCTTCCGTCTCTTCGGTTTCTTCGCTCACCAGCTCGATCTGCCAGGAAAGCTGGTCATCGCTGAGAGGGAAGCCGCCCTCATCGGTTGGCTTGAGAGCCTTTTCCGGCGGGATGTTGGCGAGACGAAGCTGAAGCTGCACGGCGAAATCCATGCTGTATCCGGCTTTCCACACCAGCGCGATCACGGCCTTCGGATTGATCGACGAGGCAAGGCTGTGCACGGCATCTTCCGAAAGGCCGGTGATCAGCTCGAACGCGGCCAGCACGAAGGGGCGTTTCCCTTCGCTGACCGCATCGCGCACCGCCTCTTCGGACAAGGTTCCGTTTTCATACATCTGCCGGGCCCGCTCGCGCCCGGTGACGATACCGTCGCCTTCTGCCAGGGCGGGGTTTTCCGCCAGCCGTTTCTCAATCTCGGCGGCCAGGTGAGCCGAGGTTTCCGCGCCGAGATCCGCGCGTTTGCTGAGTTCGGCGACCAGTGCGTAGCCGACGAACCTGGCCAGACTCAAAGCATGGCGGCCGAGCAGTTTCGGCCGTGTCACCAGCGGCCTGTGCAGCACGGGCTTGTCCGGCGCGCCCTCGATCAACTCATCCAGTGTTTCTTCCCGGATCTGTGCGGACTTGTTGCCAAGAAGATCGGCGATGGCGGCATCGTCCTTTGCCGAAATGACCGCATCCGACACCCGCTCCGACACGGCCTGGCGGCGTGAGATGGCGGACAGAGCACCGGCCACGGGCTCGTTCCGGATGATCTCGACAAGCAACTCGTCCGACAGCAGCGGAGAATGTTCCAGGATCGGTCCGGAGACCGAAAGGGCGGTGTCCCGGGCCAGCACTGCGATGACGCGGGTGATCAGCTCCGGCGGGACATCCGGCAAATCCTTTATCGCGTCCGCCAGTACAGACCGGACACGCTCGACCTGATCCTGTGCCAGTGTCTCCAGAACCTCGACGGTCAGCTTGCGGATACTGTCCCGCCGCTCCGAGCTCAGGTTCGGGGCAATCGCCGCGACCTTGCGGGCAACGATGGAGCGGACATCGTCGCTCTCGTCCTTTGCCAGAAACTGGTCGGCATGGCGCGGTGTTGCCGTGTTGGCGGCGACCGCTTGGCGGATCTCGCTATTGTCGTCTTCGGCCAGGAAGAACAGGATCTCGGGCGGCGTCAGATGGTCTTCCGCAAGACGCCGGCGCTCCGCCAGATCCTGGCTCGCGGCGACGCTCTTCGCTTTCTCGTAAACGGCTTTTTCGGTGTCGCTCATCCGCCGCTTCGGTTCAGTGGCCATCACTGCGGTCTCCGCTGTCTTCCGGGTCTTTTGCAAAAGCGTAGGCGTTCTTGCCGCCATGCTTGATCTCATACATCGCTTCGTCGGCGCGGGCGACCAGGCTTTCGGCATTCTCGGAGGGTGCATAGGGCTGCCCGCCGATACAGGCGATACCGATCGACATGCCGACCTTGCGGGTCTCGTCCACGGCATATCTTGCCAGGGTCGTGGCGGCCTTGAGGAGTTCCTCGGCCTTGGTGCGGGCGGCCTCCCGGCCGGCGCCGTCGAACCAGATCACGAATTCGTCGCCGCCGAGCCGGGCCGGCATATCCTGTTTCCCGGCTGCGTCATGCAGCATCGCGGCAACGTCGAGCAGCACCTTGTCGCCCATCTGATGGCCGAGATTGTCGTTCACCAGCTTGAAGTTATCCAGATCGACATAGATCAGCGCACCGCCTTCTCCGGCTTTCGCCAGACGGTCGTCAAGGCGCTGCTGGAAAGTGCGCCGGTTCAGCAGTTTGGTCAGCGGGTCCGTTGTCGACAGCAGTTCCAGATTCTCATGGGAGGCGACCTGCTCGATGGCGATGCCGATCTGGTTCGAGACCTCTTTCATCAGGTCGCTGTCATCCTCGTTCCAGGCGCCGCCGATAGTGTCCCGCCAGAGGATCACCGCGCCGTTCGCTTTCTGGTGATAGCCGGTCGGGTAGGCGAGGATATTCACGCCTTCCGCATCGGTCAGCGTGGCCGGGGCCAGGGTTTCGGCCCCGGAGGTGAGCAGATCGGCGAGAAACGCCTCGGGGGCGTCGCCGAGTTCGGCCGCCAGCATTAGGCCGCCCGCGTCATTCCTGCGGCAGATCACGCAGCCGTCCGAGGCGAGGGAGCGGGCAATCGCGCGGGCGGCGGAGGCCAGCATGGCTTTCGGATCCAGCTCGTCGCGGATGGTTCGCACGATATAGGCCATCAGCCGCTCGCGATTGCGGGCCTTCGCCAGCGCCGCGTCGCGCCGCCGAGCCTCGGACACGTCCCGGCAGACGCCACGGGCGCCGAGCCAGCTTCCGTCTTCGCTATGCAGGGGAGCGGCGGAGGCTTCCAGTTCGGCGATGCTGCCATCCGCCCGGCGGAAGCGGAATTCGATGCCGGTGGAAGGCTCCCGCGCATTAAAGGGCGTCACTGTCTGAATGCCATCGATCTTGCTGACGAAATCGTCGGCGGCATGCCCAACCAGCTCGTCCGGCTCATAGCCTAGCGCGCCCGCGGTGGAGACGAAGACGAACGTGCCGCGGGCATCGGTTTCCCAGGCGAAGTCGCTGGAGATTTCAACCAGGTCCTTGTAGCGCTGGCGGGATTCGACGAGGGCGTTGCGCAGGTTCTGGTCGAGCGAGATATCCCGGCCCAGCAGCAGCACATGCGCGCCATCATCGACCGGCAGGGCGGTGATATCGGTCGTGCGTCCCGCTTCCTCGTCCAGGATTTTCATGTTCTGCGGCCGGCCGCCGCTGGAGAGGGTGGCGCTGACCAGGGCGATTACCGAAAGGGCACTGCCGGACATGATCCCGTGCACCAGGGACATGGCCGCGGGATTTGCCGCGATGATCTTCTTTTCCCGATCCAGCAGCAGAACCGGCCCCGGATACTGAAAGAGCGGTGCGCCATCTTCCAGCAAGTGCAGGATTTGACCCAGATCAGCTCCCGCAAACGCGCCCGGGTCCTGATTTTCCATCGCGCCGGTACTGTTCTCTTGTTGTGTCACGTCGCGTTTCCCTCGCCGATCCCCATACCAGGCTGTAACGATTGTCACGCTTGCCCGCGTCGGCCTGAGCGGCCACTTTAGGGCGATGAAAGAAAACAATCAGCTAAAAGACAAGCTAATGCTGGACGCGAAGACGGTTGATACCTGGATCTTTGATCTCGACAACACTCTCTATCCCGCCGGAAGCAACATATTTGCCCGGGTTTCCACCCGGATAACGGAGTATGTCCAGACCCGTTTCTCACTTGAACACGAGCCAGCCCGCGCCTTGCAGAAGGACATGTTCCGGCGTTACGGGACGACTCTGAACGGCCTGATGGTGGAGCATGGCATTGATGGAGAGGAATATCTCCATTTCGTTCATGACATTGATGTCGCGGATATCGCGCCGGACCACGCGCTTGAGGCGGCCATCAGCCGGTTGCCGGGGCGGAAAATCATCTACACCAACGGCTCGGTTCCCCATGCGCGGCGGATCATGGGGCGGATCGGCGTCGACCATCATTTCGAGGATGTGTTCGATATCGTCGCGGCCGGGTACGTGCCGAAACCGAACCCGGACCCCTACAATGCGCTGGTTTCCCGCTACGGGCTCGATCCCGCGCGGTGCGTGATGGTCGAGGATATGGCCCGTAATCTGGAGCCCGCCGCCGCGCTTGGCATGGCAACGGTCTGGCTTTCCGGCACGCTCGACTGGGCGAAGGAAGGGGCGGAAGAACCCTATGTCCATCATGTCGCCGAAGATCTGACGGCCTGGCTGAACGGGCTCTCCGTACCGCAATCGGCCTGAGAACTACGCTCCGGTGCTTTCCGGCCGGATATGCTCAAGGCGGCGCGCCACCAATGCCGCCGCAAGAGCGACCAGCGCCGACCCGAGCATCACGAGAAGAAGCGCGTAGCGGGCGTTCTCTGCCGTGAGCACTGCGCTGGCGATCGATGCCATGGTGGCGCCGCCCGCCACGGTGATGGCGCTCGCGAGGCCGGCCGCGCTGCCGGTGAGCTTCGGATGCACCGAGATCGCGCCGGCATTCGCGCTCGGAATGGTCAGGCCGTTTGACACGCCGACCAGCATGCAGGGGCCGAACAGCGCCATGACGTGATCGACCTGTACGGCATAGAGCAGCAGTCCAAGAAGAATACCCATGCAGGCGAGCGTTCGCCCGGCGAGCATCATGGTCGTTAGCGGAACCCTCCCGGCGAAACGCCCGGAGAGAAAGCTTCCGAACATGAAGCCTGCGGTGATCGACCCCATGCCGAGGCCGAGCATCACGGGCGAGAGACCGAAGGCTGAACCGGCGGCGAGCGGTGCCCCGGCGAGGAAGGCGAAAAAGGCGCCGACCGAGAAGGCCATGCACAGCGCATAGGACCAGAACCGCCCGGAAGCGATGAGCGCCGGGTAGGCGCGGAATTGTGCGCCGATGGAGCCCGAGCGGGAGTGGTTCGTTTCCCGAAGATCCACCCAGCAGAGGGCAAAGACGGCAAGCCCGAAGGCCTCAAGGAACCAGAAGCTTGCCCGCCATCCGAATGCCTCGTCGAGCAATCCGCCCAGGCTTGGGCCGAGCATGGGCGCCACGGCCCAGGACATCGCGAGATATCCGATCCGGCTCGCCGCCTCCTCCTTGCCGGTCGTATCCCGGATAACGGCGAGGGCCACGGCATAGGTCGGTGCGATCACGGCCTGGAGTAACCGGCATCCCAGGAAGGTCCAGATATCCGGCGCGAAAATGCATCCCGCCGTGGCGGCCATGAAGAGTGCGAGGCCGGAAAGGATGACCGGCCGGCGTCCGAACCTGTCGGACAGGGGCCCGAGAACGATCTGCAGGATGGCGGACGCGGCCGCATAGGCCGCCAGCGAGAGGCCGATCACACTGTATTCCACACCGAATTCGGCCGCCATATTGGTCAGCGACGGGAGGAATATGTTGATGGGAAGGATGCAGAGAGCCGAAAGCAGGATCAGCGTGGACAGGCGCGGTCCGTTGTGAGGGTTTGGCATGGCGGGTATCTCTGGCACGTTCGGAGGGAGAGGGCTTTGGTCATGAAAAAGGCCCCGTGAGGGGCCTGCCTACCGCGCATGGGTGCTTTCGCCCGGCGGCTATGCCACCTTGCCCATGCGCCTTCCGACCACGACAATTTCCCGGATCATGTTCATGGCGCGACAGCTTAACGAGGAATGGCGCTAGGTCAATGTCCGCCTCACCGCTTCCAGAAAACCATGCAGGGCCTCGCGGTTATTGTGGCGTGACCAGGCGAGCCAGAGGGCAATTTCCGGCGCTGGTGTTCCCCGAGGCATTTCTATGGGCCGGATGGTGACGCCCGAATAGCCGGTTTCAAGCCTGCTTTTTGGCACGATGGAGACACCGAGGCCACCGGCGACCAGCGCCATGACCGTCGGAATCTCACGGACCACCTGAATGATGTTCGGCTCGAACCCCCTGGCCATGGTCAATGCGCTGATCCGGCCATGAAGACCGTTTGCATTGTCCGTGGGGGTCCCGATGAACGGCTCTTCGCGGAACGCGTCTATCGGGACAGCGGGCAATGTGCTCAGACGGTGATCGTCCGGCAAGACGGCGACGAGGGGCTGTTTTGCGACGACCAGATGCTCCAGATCCTCGGGACAGGCGACTGGCGGCCGTATCAATCCCGCATCGATGTGCTGCTCCCGGATCAGGGCAAGCTGCTCGGCGGTCGTTGCTTCGCGCAGATCGATGGCCAGACCGGGCCGCTCTCTCCTGAGGGCACGCAGGACTTCCGACAGAATGCTGCAGGATGGAAGCACTCCCAGCCGGACCTCCCCTTCTTCGCCCGCCGCGATCTTTCGGGCGCGGGTTATCGCAAGGTCCAGTTTTTCCCTGATCTGTTCGACCTCGGCGAGGAAGGCGGTGCCCGCATCGGTCAGGGAAACCGGCCGATTCTTACGGTCGAACAACTTGATGCCAAGCGAGGTTTCAAGGTTTTGAATGGCCATGCTCAGCGGCGGCTGGGTCATGTTCAACCGCTTGGCCGCGCGCCCGAAATGCAGCTCGTCTGCGACGATGGCGAACTGGTGAAGCTGGCGGAGGCTGATGTTCAGTCTAAGAAATATATCAAACATATCTAAATCATATATTGGATGAATTGATTTTCGAACGTCAAAAAGAGCGCGCCTCGATTCACAGGAGAACGCGATCATGAAAATCGATTTCCCGAAAGAACTTGCGATTGTTACCGGTGCCGGAACCGGTATTGGAGCGGCGGTCGCCGAGCGGCTGGCCGGGCAGGGCGCGGTTCTCTGTATCGGCCGCACTCTTTCAAAGCTGGAAAGTCTGGCGGAGAAGGTTGGACCGTCATTGATGCCTTATGCTCTGGATGTTGCGGATCGGGCATCGCTTGACCGGCTTGCAGGTGACCTGAAAAGCAGCGGGACGTCAGTAACCGCGCTGATCAACAATGCGGGTATCGCCCGGAACGGGGCCTCGGACCTTGAGCGGGAACAGCTTTGGGCGAACTGGGACGAGGTTCTGGCGACCAATCTGACCGGCGCTTTCCAGATATCCATGGCCGTCGCGCCATTCCTGAAGAGACCCGGCGGACGCATCGTCAATATCGGCTCTATCGCCGCCTATACCGGCGGCCGAAGTCAGGGATCGGCGATCTACGCCGCGAGCAAGGCCGGGTTGAACGGCCTTACGGTAGGACTGGCGCGGGAATTTTCGGGCGGTGGGGTCACGGTGAACGGCATTGCTCCGGGTCTTGTCGGCGGGACGGAATTCACCGCCGCATGGGACCCGGCCCGTATCGAGGACTATGTGAAGGATGTTCCTGCCGGCCGTCCGGGCCGTGCGGACGAGATCGCCGCGACCGTGGCGTTTCTCTGCAGTGCGGACGCCGGATATATCACGGGTCAGGTCATTCACCAGAATGGCGGTGCCTACTTCGCGCCATAATGCCAAAAAAGCAACGTTGTACAGATTGACAGAAATCGGCCCTGTGCCCATGTTGCGCCTCGAATTTCATGCAGGTTATGGGGTGTGGGGCTATGAGCGCGAGCCAACTCGAAACAGTGATCAATGCGGCCTGGGATGACCGGGACAATGTCGGTCTGGAAACCAAGGGCGAGATCCGCGACGCGGTCGAGCAGTCCCTGGCAGGTCTTGATGATGGCAGCATCCGGACAGCCCAGCCCCTCGGCGATCATAAATGGCAGGTGAATGAGTGGGCGAAGAAGGCGGTGTTGCTGTCCTTCCGCCTGAACGACATGGATATCATCCCGGGCGGTCCGGTCGATGGCGATCACGGCCCGTCCGTCTGGTGGGACAAGGTGCCGTCCAAGTTCTCCGGCTGGGGCGCCAATCATTTTCGTTCCGCCGGTTTCCGCGCGGTGCCGAACTGCGTTGTCCGCCGTTCCGCCTTCATCGCCAAGGGCGTCGTGCTGATGCCGAGCTTCGTCAATCTGGGCGCCTATGTGGACGAGGGCACCATGGTCGATACCTGGGCCACGGTCGGCTCCTGCGCGCAGATCGGCAAGAACGTGCATCTGTCCGGCGGCGTCGGTATCGGCGGCGTGCTGGAGCCGCTGCAGGCCTCTCCGGTGATCATCGAGGACAATTGCTTCATCGGTGCCCGTTCCGAGGTTGTCGAGGGTGTGATCGTCGAGGAGGGCGCGGTGCTCTCCATGGGCGTCTTCCTTTCCAAGACCACCAAGATCATCGACCGCGATACCGGCGAGATCTTTGTCGGCCGGGTTCCGTCCTATTCCGTCGTCGTGCCGGGCTCCCTGCCGGGCAAGCCGCTGCCGGATGGCACGCCGGGCCCGAGCCTGTCCTGTGCCGTGATCGTCAAGCGCGTCGATGCGCAGACCCGCTCCAAGACCTCGATCAACGACCTGCTGCGGGATTGATGTGACCACACAGATCGATCCGGTCCGGCTGACCCAGGACCTTGTCCGCTGCGAGAGCGTGACGCCTGTTGAAGGCGGCGCGCTTGCGCTTCTCGAAAAGGAACTGACGGCGCACGGCTTCACCTGCCGTCGGCTTTCCTTCTCGGCCGAGGGCACGCCGGATGTCGAAAACCTCTATGCCCGGATCGGCACCTCGGCGCCGAATATCTGCTTTGCTGGGCACACCGATGTGGTGCCGCCGGGCGATGCGGCCGACTGGATTGCTCCGCCTTTCTCCGGAGAGATCCGGGAGGGCCGTCTTTATGGCCGTGGCAGCTCCGACATGAAATCCGGCGTTGCCTGCTTCGCGGCGGCGGCGGCCCGTTATGTCGGCAAGCACGGCGCTGATTTCGGCGGTTCGATCTCCTTCCTGATCACGGGGGACGAGGAGGGACCGGCTATCAACGGCACCGTGAAGGTGCTGGACTGGATGGCGGAGGAGGGCGAGACCATCGATGCCTGCATCGTCGGCGAGCCGACCAATCCGGAATTCCTCGGCCAGATGATGAAAATCGGCCGGCGCGGCAGCTTCACCGGATATCTGACGGTGCACGGCACGCAGGGCCACACCGCCTATCCGCATCTGGCGGACAACCCGATCCACCGTCTCGTGAAGATGCTGGAGCCGCTGACGGAAGGTGTGCTGGACGAGGGCACGGAGCATTTCCAGCCGACCACTGTGGCCATCGCCACGGTGGATACCGGCAACCCGGCGACCAATGTGATCCCGGCGAAAACGAACGCCACTTTCAATGTCCGCTTCAACGACCTGCACACAGCGGAGAGCCTCGAGGCGAAATTCCGTGCGATGTTCGATGTGGTTGGCGGGCGTTACGATCTCCGCATTGAATGCACCTCGAACGCCTTCGTCACCGAGCCCGGCCCGCTCAGCGATGCGGTTGCGGCGGCTGTGAAAGAGGTGACCGGCAAGGAGCCGGAACTGAGCACCTCCGGCGGCACCTCCGATGCCCGTTTCATCCGCAAATTCTGTCCGGTGGTCGAGTTCGGCATTGTCGGCCAGACCATGCACAAGACGGACGAGCATGTGATGGTCTCCGATATCGAGGCGCTGACTGCGATCTACGAAAGCGCGCTGGAAAAGTTCTTCGACGCGGCGCGGGGCTGACCCGGATGGCCGTGCCGGGCCCTGCCGAAATCTTCCGCGCGGTCTATGGGTGCTGGTGCCTGGCGCTCGGGCGGCCGGGTGCCATTGATCTGTTCGATCGCAGCGAGACCGGTTTTTACCGGTCTTTCTTCGTCGCCGTTCTCGTTCTTCCGGCTTTCGTGTTGTCCGACGTGATCAACGGTGCGGCGACCTGGCTCGACGGTGGCGTGCTTGACTGGGTCAGCTACGCCCTGCGCTACGCGATCTACTGGCTGGTCTTCCCGGTGGCCGCCTGCATCATTGCCGAGAAAATCGGTGTGCTCGACCGGATTCTGGACCTTCTGGTGCCCTATAACTGGGTAACCCTGCCGTTCGGGTATCTGTTCTGCGTGCTCACCATGATCGGTGCCGGGGAGGGCCCGGTCGCGGATCTTGCCGGAACCCTGCGTCTGTTTGCCTGGCTTGGCCTGCTGTTCCTGATGTTTCGCTGGGCCCGCACGTTGCTCGGTGTCTCGGCACTGATGGCCTTCGGTTTCGTGCTGGCGGACGAGCTGTTCTCGACCCTCGCCTATCTGTTGCTGGAAAGCATCGCGGTCAGCATGTAACTGACCTTAATACCCCACCGATACCAGATAGAGCCCGTCCGGCGGTGCCGTCGGCCCGCCTGCGGCCCGGTCTTTCGCCGCCAGAGCCTTTTCCACGCTCCGCCGCGTCCATTTGCCCTCGCCGACCAGCTTCAGGGTGCCCGTGATGTTGCGGATCTGGTGATGCAGGAAGGAGCGGGCATGGGCGTTCAGGTGGATCTCTTCGCCGACCCGGCTGACCGTCAGCATGTCGAGGGTCTTCTCCGGTGACTGCGCCTGACAGTGCTTTGCCCGGAAGGTGGTGAAGTCGTGCTTGCCGATCAGCGCCTGTGCCGCGTCATGCATGGCGGCGGCATCCAGCTCCTGCGGCACATGCCAGACACGGCCGTGATCGAGGGCCGCCGGTGCGGGCCGGTTCAGGATGCGGTAAAGGTAGGATCGCTTGATAGCGGAAAAGCGGGAGTGGAAATCCGGCTCCGCTTCCATTGCGTGGCGGATGACGATGGGCGCGGGCTTCAGATGGAAATTCACCGCCTTCATCACCGTCGCGGCACTGAACCGGTCCGATTCCAGATCGAAATGGGCGACCTGCGCGAGCGCATGCACGCCCGCATCGGTGCGCCCCGCGCCGACAACCTCGGCATCTTCTCCAGAGAAAGCCTTTACGGCCTGTTCCAGCGCCTGCTGGATCGACGGCCCGTTGGCCTGACGCTGCCAGCCGGAAAGACCGCCGCCGTCATATTCGATCGTGATCCTGAAGCGGGGCATGGCTCAGCCTAACCTGGTGCCGGGCGTCAGCCCGTCATAGCCGCGCAGCAGGTCGGCGGTATTCATCGGCGCCTTGCCGGGCCGCTGCAGGCGGGTGATGCGCAGGGCGTCCCGTGCGCAGGAAACGGTCAGCTCCCCGTCCAGCACCGTTCCGGGATCGTTGCCCAGCGTCCCGAGTTCCAGAACTTCGGCGGCGAAAACCTTGAAGCGGGCACCGTCGAGCTCGAACCATGCACCGGGCCATGGCGCGAGGCCACGGACGGTCCGTTCAAGCGTGGCGGCATCTTGCGTGAAGTCGAGATGGCCGGTCTCGCGGGTCAGCTTCTCGGCGTAGGTGACGCCTTCATCCGGCTGCGGTGTTGCTTCCAGATAGCCTTCCGCCAGTCCGGCCAGCGCCGGGACGATCAGCTTGGCGCCGAGAGCCGAAAGTGCGTCATGCAGGGTCTCGCCGGTGGTCTTCGCCGTGATCTCCACGCGTTCGGCCAGCAGCATGGCACCGGTATCGAGGCCCTCGTCCATCGCCATGATGGTGACGCCGGTTTCCGTGTCACCGGCGAGGATCGCCCGCTGGATCGGTGCCGCGCCGCGCCAGCGCGGCAGCAGGGAGGCATGCACGTTGACGCAGCCGAGGCGCGGCGCGTCGAGGATTTCCTTCGGCAGGATCAGGCCATAGGCGACGACCACGGCCGCGTCGAGCTTAAGGTCCCGGAAGGCCTGGTGTTCATCCTGATTTTTCAGCGAGAGCGGGGTGAAGACGGGGATGCCGTGGCCTTCCGCCGCCTCATGCACGGGGGATTTCCGCTCTTTCTTGCCGCGTCCGGCGGGGCGGGGCGGCTGGCTGTAGACGGCGGCGATCTCGTGTCCGGCGGCAATGAGGGCTTCCAGAACGGGCACGGAGAAGTCGGGTGTGCCCATGAAGGCAAGCCGGAGCTTTGTTCCGGCGGCGGGAAGCGGGGCGGACCCGGTCATGTTCTATCCGTTCTGAGGCAGGTGAGGCCGGCTCACGCCGCCTCGTCTTCTTCGCGCTGTTTCTTCGCCTTGATCATCTTTTTCAGGATCATGTTCCGCTTCAGGGCGGAGATATGATCGACGAACAGCACGCCGTTCAGATGGTCGATCTCGTGCTGCAGGCAGGTTGCCAGCAAGCCATCCGCATCCATCCGCTGTTCCGCGCCGGTCTCGTCGAGGAACTGGACCGTGACCTGGGCCGGGCGCGTGACTTCGCCATAATGGCCGGGCAGGGAGAGGCAGCCTTCCTCGTAGGTGTTCAGCTCTTCGGAAGACCAGACGATCTCCGGGTTGATCACCTTGAGCGGCCGGTTTTCCTCGTCATCGCGCGAGATATCTACCACGAGCAGCCGCTTGGTCAGGCCGATCTGCGGCGCCGCCAGCCCGATGCCGGGTGCGGCATACATGGTCTCCAGCATGTCGTCGAGAATCTGGCGGATGTCGCCGTCGATCTCCGTCACGGGAGTGCAATTGGTTTTCAGGACCCGGTCGGGTGCCCAGACGATGTCACGCGTGCTCATGCGAAGTATGTCAAATCTGTTGCTAGCCGCCACTGAGGTAGGGGATCGGCCCACGGAGGTCAAGCATTGCGGGCCGTCCGGAAGCCCCATATTCGGGTGGTGGACGTGGTAGAATGATGATTCGCCGATGTGGCGTGCAAGACCGGGTGGAATGAAGGTGCCGACATGGATGGACTGACGCTTGTTCTGGTGGCTGTGGCCGTGGGAGCCGTGGCGCTGGCTGCGATCGCTCTGCTGAAGGGCCGGGGCACCGATCCGTTGCTCGCGGCGGCGCTGGAGGAAGCGGCGCGGCGTCAGGCCGAGCAGGCGGAACGCGCGGCGGCGGCGCAGGCCGAACTCGCGGGACGGGTAACGCAGCTTTCCGAGAACCATGCCGCAGCACAGGCCCGGATCGCCGAGCTGATGCAGGTTCAGGAGCGCGAGGTGACCAAGCGGCTGGACGAGCGGCTGGCCGATGTTTCGAAGAGGGTCGGCGAGAGCCTGGAGAAATCCAGCACCAAGGCGCAGACCAGCCTTTCGGAATTGCAGCAGCGCCTCGCCATTATCGACACGGCGCAGAAGAACATCACCGAGCTTTCGACCCAGGTGGTCGGCCTGCAGGACATTCTCTCCAACAAGCAGGCGCGCGGGGCCTTCGGGGAAATCCAGCTCAATGATCTGGTCAGCTCGATCCTGCCGCCGAACGCTTACCGCTTCCAGGTGCAGATCGGCGACAACCGCCGGGTCGATTGCCTGATCGACCTGCCGAACCCGCCGGGCTCCATCGCCATCGACGCGAAATTTCCGCTGGAGAGCTATCACGCGCTGAGCCGGGCGACGAACGATGCCGAGCGGGAGGCCGCGCGCAAGCAGATGGCCGTGGCGATCCTGAAACATGTGAAGGATATCTCGTCGCGCTACATCGTGCCGGGGGAGACGGCGGAATCCGCGCTGATGTTCCTGCCGTCGGAAGCGATCTATGCCGAACTGCACGCCAACCTGCCCAATGTCGTCGAGCAATCCTGGAAAGAGCGGGTCTGGATCGTCTCGCCGACCACATTGATGGCGACACTGAACACGGTCCGGGCGGTACTGAAAGACGCGCGGATGCGCGAGCAGGCACATGTCATTCAGGCCGAAGTCCGGATCATGCTGAACGATGTCGGGCGGCTGGATGACCGGGTGGGCAAGCTGGAAACCCATTTCCATCAGGCCGAGAAGGATATCCGCGATATCCGGATCTCGACCGGCAAGGTGATGAAGCGCGGCGAGCGGATCGAGGAGATCGAGCTCGGCACGCTCGAGGGCTCCGGCGACGCCGCGGAGGATCTTCTGGGCAAGGTCGATGCCCTGCCGCTTGAGAGGGAATGATGCGGCCGGGTGTTCTGAAAAACCGGACGGTTGATCTGCCGGTCCTGACGGAGCGGCTGTGTCTCCGGGCCTACCGGGACGACGATCTGGAGGATCTTTTCCGGCTACGCTCCAACCCCGACGTGGTGGAATTTCTCTACGGTGAGCCGATGACCCGGGAAGAGGCACCGGCCGCGCTTGCCCGTCATATGACCGCCCCGCTGTTCGACGCGGATGGAGACGAGCTGAAACTGGCGGTGGAACGGAAGTCGGACGGCGCCTATCTGGGCAACCTAAAACTGCAGATCCTCAGTATCGAGTATCTGCAGGGCGAGATCGGCTATGTCTTCGATCCCCGGTATCATGGCAAGGGCTATGCCCGGGAAGCGGCCATGGCGGCGCTCGATCTTGGCTTCCGGCATTTCGGGATGCATCGGATCAGCGCGCATTGCGATGTCCGCAATACGGCATCCTGGCGGCTGATGCAGAAGCTCGGGATGCGGCGGGAAGCCCATTTCCGCGAGAGCGAATTCTTCAAGGGGGCCTGGGCCGAAGATTTCATCTACGCCATTCTCGCCCGGGAATGGACCGGTATTCCGGAGGCTGAATAGCTAAGAAGCTCAGGCAGGCGCCTGAAATCGCTCCTCCGGAATGACCGCGATGACAGCTAGCTCCACCAGCAGGCCCGGGTCCACCAGGCCTGCGACCTTGACGCCGGTTGTGGCAGGTCCGTGCGCTTTCGGGAAACGGCGCATACGGACATTCTGGATCGCCGGAAGATCTTCATCCCGAACGTAATAAAGTGTGGTCGAGACAATATCGGAAAGCTGGCCGCCGAGGGCCGACAGAACGATCTCGATATTATCGATCGCCACACCGGTTTGAACTTTCGGATCGCCCGGCCCGACAATCTCACCATCCGCATTCCATGACACTTGTCCGGTCAGATGTACCCTTCTCCCGAGCGGCTCTACCACCGCCTGAGAAAAGGGGAAATCGTCATCGGACCAGACTTCTGGCGGTGAGATGCGGATGGGGCCGGTCATCGTCGCTCAGTTATCTGATCTGACTTTTTCGAGGAATGTTGTGACTTCGCGGTTGAGGGACTGAGCCTGCCCTGCGACACCCTTTGCGGCACTGAGGACCTGATCGGCGGCGGTGCCGGCCTCTCCGGCGACTGTCATCATGCCGTTCATGGTGGCGCTGACCTGGC
>NZ_CAXBDC010000042.1:0-36124 GCF_963974195.1 uncultured Nisaea sp. | reverse complement strand
GGCGCCTATTGTGCGCGCCCAACACAACCTAAGCCATCGGCCCGTACATGTCAGACCGTCCTTTTGCCTCGAATCTGAACGAGACCGCTATTCCTGTCCCCTCCGTGCGCCGGGTAGGCGTGGTCAACTGGATCGGGGTCTGGACTCTGTACGAAAAAGAGGTCCGGCGATTCCTGAAGGTGATCACCCAGACGGTGCTCGCCCCGGTCGTCACCTCCCTGCTGTTCCTGGCGATCTTTACCCTGGCCCTGCAGCGCTCGGTCGATATCGGCGGCGGCATTACCTATTCGGAGTTTCTGGCGCCCGGCCTTGTCGTCATGACGATGATGCAGAACGCGTTTGCGAACACCTCCTCCTCGATCATGATCTCGAAGGTGCAGGGCAATATCGTGGATGTCCTGATGCCGCCGCTCGGCCCCGGTGAATTGCTCACCGCCTTCGCGCTTGGCGGGGTGACGCGCGGCATGATCGTCGGGGTCTCCACCGTCGTTACCATGTCGCTAGCCGTCGGCTTCCACGCGGCGCACTGGCCCGTGGCCCTCTTCTTTGCGGTATCGGCATCGCTCGCCATGGCGCTGATCGGCATCGCCGCCGGCATGTGGGCGGAGAAGTTCGACCACCTCTCGTCGGTCACCAACTTCGTGATCCAGCCCCTCGCCTTCCTCTCCGGCACCTTCTATTCGATCGACCGGCTGCCCGGCATCTGGAACCAGCTCGCCCACCTGAACCCGTTCTTCTACATGATCGACGGTGTGCGTTATGGCCTGATCGGCTGGTCCGACAGCGACCCGCTGATCGGCGCCGCCGTGCTGACCGGGATGAACGCGGTTCTGATGGCGCTGTGCTACATGCTGCTTAAGCGCGGTTACAAGATCAGGAGCTGACCGACAAAACCGCTGGTCCCGGCGGCGCCGTCTGCTATTTTGCGCCGAATTGGGATTATTGGGCGGATTGAGACATGACCGCAGACGCCTCAACGGCAGCAACGGACAGCGGCACGCGCGAAAAGCGCACCACCGGGATTCTGCCGAGCCAGACCATCCGGGAGATGATCAAAGGCGGCCAGATCGCCAGCGATACGCCTGTCATCGACGGCCAGATCCAGCCCTCCAGCATCGACCTGCGGCTTGGCGCCGAAGCCTATCGGGTGCGCGCCAGTTTCCTGCCCGGCCGGAACAGCACCGTGGCCGAGCGGCTCGAAACCCTCGCCATGCACAGGATCGACCTGCGCGACGGGGCGGTGCTGGAAAAAGGCTGCGTCTATATTGTCCGGCTGCAGGAAAGCGTCTCGCTGCCGCCAAAAGTCTCCGGCACGGCGAACCCGAAAAGCTCCACCGGCCGGCTCGATATCTTCACCCGGCTGATCACCGATCATGGCACCGAGTTCGAGAGCGTGCGTGAGGGCTATGACGGACCGCTCTATGCCGAGATCAGCCCGCGCACCTTCAGCGTGCTGGCCCGCACCGGCTCGCGGCTGAACCAGCTCCGCTTCCGGCGCGGCAACCCTGTTGCCAGCGACACGGCGATGCGGCGATTGCAGGACAGCGTGGTGCTGGTCAGCGGCCACGAAGTCGACATCAAGGAAGGTGTCGCCGTCAGTGCCGATCTGACCGGAGAAGCGAAGACCGGCCTGATCGGCTACAAGGCAAAGCAGCATACCGGCCTGATCGATATCGATAACCCGAACGGCTATGACGTGCTGGATTTCTGGGAGCCGCTGTACCGCCAGCAAAACCGGCCGGGCGAGCTGATCCTGGACCCGGATGAATTCTACATCCTCGCCTCAAAGGAATATCTCACCGTGCCGCTCGACTATGCGGCGGAGATGCGGGCCTACGACACAAAGGTCGGCGAGTTCCGGGTACATTATGCGGGCTTCTTCGATCCTGGTTTCGGCCTGAGCGAAGCCGGCGGAGAGGCCACCCGGGGCGTGCTCGAAGTACGCTCCCACGACGTGCCCTTCGTCATCACCGACGGCCAGATCGTCTGCCGCCTGGTCTATGAGCCGCTGACCGAAATCCCGGACAAGGTCTATGGCGCGGGCGGCATCGGCTCGAACTATCAGGGCCAGGGCCTGAAGCTCGGTAAGCATTTCCGCTCGGCGTAGGTTGCCAAGATAAGCTGAAAACAAAATCGGCGCGGAAAGCGGGGCATCAAAAAGCCCGCATACCGCGCCGGTTTGTATTTTTGAAAGTGGTCTGATCTCAGACGGTGATGTCGACACCACCGGAGGAAGCGCTTTGCGTTCCCGTCGACTGGGCAATCTGCTTGGCCGTTTCAACGGCACTGGCGACGACCTGGGCCTGGACTATTTGCTGCTGCTTGTCTGCGCGGAACGCGAAAACAGCGAGACTGGACTGCACGGGTGCGGTCATGGCGGACTCCTTTCTGGTAACTCCGCTTCTCAAGTGCATGCACTATAGCGGCCACGCCTTTATGAGTCATGAAGGATCGTGTTGGATTTTATTGGAGTTTTTGGTCTTTCCGAAGCAAAGACGCCTGGGCCTCCGACGCCCCGAAAGCGTTTAATCTCCCCTCCCCGCCAAAGTTCGTTGCATTAACGGCGCCGAAAAGGCATCACTCTCTCATGGATAACAACGCGCAAAACCAGTCTCGATTTTGGTGGCCCTCCCCTTAGGAGCGGCACGTCGTATTCAATTTTCGATCCCTGCCGCCGTTATCGGCGAGCATGGGATCTTCCCCTAAAATCTTTCCGACGTGCGGCGGCTTCCTTCCCGGAGCAGCCAATGAACATCGCCACCACTCATACGCCTGACAAGGCTACCGACACCCAACCCGTCATCCTCACCGGAGACCGGACCACCGGCCCCCTGCATCTCGGCCATTATGCGGGCTCCCTCAGAAACCGTGTCGCGCTTCAGCATTCGCACCGGCAGTATCTGCTGCTCGCGGACAGCCAGGCCCTGACGGATAATGCGGCCGACCCGGATAAAGTGGCGCGTAACGTCCTGGAGGTCGCGCTCGACTATCTGGCCGTCGGCATCGACCCGGAGCTGACCACGATTGCCGTCCAGTCAGCCCTGCCCGCGCTTGCCGAACTGACAATGCTCTACATGAACCATGTCACCGTCTCCCGGCTGGAGCGGAACCCGACGATCAAGACCGAGATCCAGCAGCGTGGCTTCGAACGGGACGTTCCGGCGGGGTTCCTCTGCTATCCGGTCTCCCAGGCCGCCGACATCACTGCTTTCAGGGCAACGCTGGTGCCGGTCGGCGAGGACCAGGCGCCGATGATCGAGCAGACGAACGAGATCGTCCGGCGGCTGAACCGGCTGACCGGCACCAGCCTGCTGCCCGAAGCCCGCGCCCTGATCCCCGCCGTCGGCCGCCTGCCGGGCATCGATGGTGTCAGCAAGATGAGCAAATCGGCCGGCAACGCGATCCCGCTCTCCGCCTCGCCCGACGACATAAGGGACGCTGTGCGGCGGATGTACACGGACCCGGATCACCTCAAGGTCAGCGACCCGGGGAAAATCGAGGGCAATGTCGTCTTCACGTATCTGGATGCTTTCTCGGACGATCAGGCGACGGTCTCGGACCTGAAGGCCCGGTATCGCCGTGGCGGCCTCGGCGACAGTGTGGTGAAGAATCACCTCGAAGAGATTCTGCAGACCCTGATCTGGCCGATACGGGAGCGCCGGGCACGGCTCGCGGAGGATCCCGGCGAGGTGATGCGGATGCTGCGCGACGGCACCGACAGGGCACGGGAAATCACGCAGGGGACACTGGATGATGTGCGGGCCGCGCTCGGCCTCTTTCACTGGGCGTGACCCTCAGCCGGGAGGCGTCAAACGCCCGTCTTCGGCCTCGATTCGCACAGTTTCGCGGGAATCCCCCGCCATGGCACCATATTCCCCTTGGCGTCCCCCGAATTCCGTGCTTTTTTCGATATCCGGCGGCGCCGGTTTTCGGTGCCGCCATTTTTTATGGTGGAGAAGGACGTTGGTTACCACGGTGATGCCCACATACGGGCGTATAGATATCGCTTTCGAGCGGGGGGAAGGCCCTTATCTGTATAGCACCGAAGGCCGACGATATCTCGATTTCGCATCGGGTATCGCCACCAACTCCCTTGGTCACGCACATCCGCATCTGGTCGAAACG
The DNA here is from genome assembly GCF_963974195.1 of uncultured Nisaea sp. Classification (NCBI taxonomy): domain Bacteria; kingdom Pseudomonadati; phylum Pseudomonadota; class Alphaproteobacteria; order Rhodospirillales; family Thalassobaculaceae; genus Nisaea; species uncultured Nisaea sp. The sequence continues at coordinate 31,999 of NZ_CAXBDC010000042.1, read as the reverse complement.
CTGAAGAGCCAGTCGGAAAAGCTGTGGCACGTCTCCAACCTCTATGAGGTTCCGGAACAGAAGCGGCTGGCTGACCGGCTGGTGCAGAATTCCTTCGCCGACACGGTATTCTTCGCGAATTCCGGTGCCGAGGCGAATGAAGGCGCGCTGAAGATCGCCCGCAAGTACCAGTGGGAACGCGGCGAGAAGGAGCGGAATGAAATCGTCTGCTGCACCTCCGCCTTTCACGGCCGGACGCTGACGACCTTGTCGGCTGGCGATAACGAAACCTACCGGACCGGCTTCGGCCCGCGCCCGGAAGGCTTCCGTCATGTCGCTTTCGGCAACATGAACGAGATGCGCGAGGCGATGGGCGAGAAGACCGCGGCCATCCTCGTTGAGCCGATCCAAGGCGAAGGTGGCATCAACACCGCCGATGTCGAGTATCTGAAGGCGCTCCGCCAGGCGGCGGACGAATTCGGCGCTCTGCTGATCTTCGACGAAATCCAGTGCGGCATGGGCCGGACCGGCAAGCTCTGGGCCTATGAATGGGCCGGGGTCGCGCCGGACATCATGACGCTTGCCAAGGGTCTTGGCGGCGGCTTCCCGGTCGGTGCCATCCTGGCGAGCGAGAAAGCCGCGTCCGGCATGGCGCCGGGCACGCATGGCTCCACCTTCGGCGGAAACCCGCTGGGGATGGCTGTCGCCAATGCGGTGCTCGATGTGCTGCTGGAGCCGGGCCTGCTGGAGCGCGTCACGACACTCGGCGAGGATTTCCACAACCGTCTGGAAGCAATCGCGTCACGACATCCGAAGATCTTTTCGGCGGTCAAGGGCAAGGGCCTGATGCTCGGCCTGGCCTGCGAAGTCAAGAATACCGACTTCCAGGGCAAGCTGCGCGAAGCCGGCCTGCTGACCGTCGGCGCCGGAGGAAACGTTCTGCGTATCCTGCCGCCGCTGATCATCGACGAAAACCATGTCGCCGAAGCCTGCGGCATTATCGAGAAAGTCTGCGCGGACTGGGACGCCTGAACAGGCACCCGGCCGGCTCCCACGGATGGAGCCGGCCGGCGTCCGCCCCCGATTCTGGAACTCCGATATGACCAAACAGAACCATTTCCTCGATCTCGACCAGATCGATGCGCTCACCCTTCGGGCTATTGTCGATGAAGGCATGGCCATGAAACGCGGCGAAGCCGGCACCGAAAAACCGCTGGCCGGCAAAACGCTCGCAATGATTTTCGAAAAACCCTCGACCCGGACCCGCGTCTCCTTCGAAGTCGGCATGAAGCAGCTCGGCGGCGAGGTCGTGGTGCTGAACGCGGCCGATCTGCAGCTTGGCCGCGGCGAGTCGGTCAGCGACACCGCGAAAGTGCTGTCCCGCTATGTCGACTGCATCATGATGCGGACCTTCGACGAGGCCACGATCCGCGAGATGGCGGAGCATGCCACCGTTCCCGTCATCAACGGCCTGACGGACCATTCCCATCCCTGCCAGCTGATGGCCGACATCATGGCCTTCGAAGAGCATCGCGGCCCGATCCGGGGCAAGGTCGTCGCCTGGAGTGGAGACGGCAACAACATGGCCTCCTCCTGGATTCACGCGGCAACGAAGTTCGGCTTCGAGCTCCGCATCGCCTGCCCGGCGGAACGCAGCCCGGACCCGGCCCTGCTGGAATGGGCCAGGAAGAATGGCGGCAACGTCATCCTGACGCACGATCCGGAAGAAGCCGTGAAGGATGTCGATTGCGTGGTGACCGATACCTGGGTCTCCATGGGCGACGACAGCTCCAACGTGCACAATCAGCTCGGCCCGTATCAGGTGACCGAAGAGCTGATGGCGAAAGCAAAGCCGGATGCGATCTTCATGCATTGCCTGCCGGCGCATCGCGGCGAGGAAGTAACGGCGGAAGTCATCGACGGCCCGCAATCCATCGTCTTCGACGAGGCGGAGAACCGGTTGCATTCGCAGAAGGCCGTCCTCAACTGGTGTCTTTCATAAAGCCTTTCGCCTGATCCGGAGATCAAGATGAGCACCGCCGACATTTTCGCAGAGTCGGGTCACGATGATCTGTTGCTGCCGTTTCAGGTCGACCCGTTCGGCCTGCGCGGCCGCATGGTGCGGCTGAATTCGGCCGCCCATACCATTCTGGACCGGCACGGCTATCCGGAGCCGGTATCGAAACTGCTCGGCGAGGTCATGACCATCACGGTCTGCCTCGCCGGCGCTCTCAAGTACGAGGGCGTGTTCTCGCTGCAGATCAAGGGCGACGGGCCGATCCGTACCATGGTCGCGGATTTCACCAGCGACGGCCACCTGCGCGGCTATGCGGCTTTCGATGAAGATGCCGTGAAGCAGGCAGCCGAGAACGGCGAGGCCACCGTTCCCCGGATGATCGGTGGCGGCTATATCGCCTTCACCGTCGATCAGGGCACGGACACGGAGCGCTATCAGGGCATCGTGCCGCTGGCCGGACAGACGCTGGCGGAATGCACGCACGAATATTTCCGCCAGTCGGAGCAGCTCGAGACCGGCATCAATGTCGCTGTGCGCAAGGACGAGTTCGGCATCTGGCGCGCGGGCGCCCTGATGCTGCAGCGCATGCCACTCGACGGTGGCGAGGCGCCGGAGCCGGGCAAGGCCCGCACCGTGCATGACATGGACGCCTATGAGGACGCCTGGCGCACCGCGATGGTGATGCTGAGCAGCGCCAGCCCGGACGAGATCGCCGGCACCCGTGTCGCGCCCGACCGGCTGCTGTTCCGCCTGTTCCACGAGAACGGTATCCGGGCCTACCCGGCGCAGCCCGTGATGGAACGCTGCCGCTGCTCGAAAGACCGGGTTGAAAGCGTGCTGACATCTCTGTCGGACGAGGAAATCCGGGACATGACGGTGGACGGTCTGGTTTTCGTCGTCTGCGAGTTCTGCAAGTCCCGCTGGGAGTATGACGAAGCCGGGATGGAGAAACTTCGGGCCGGCACTGACAATTGATCACAATGCTGCCTCATCACTTGGGTTAGAATGGGCCTTACGACTCATTAATCCATGGGGGTCTCAATGCGGGTCCGGCTTGCCTTTCTGCTTTTTGCTTTCGTCGCACCGCTGCTCGGTGCCTGCGCCACGCCACCGACGGCCAATTTTCCGGAGCTGACTTTCCGGCACAAGAAACCGATCCGGCTCGCCGTCGGCTCCGTCGAGGTCGTCAATGAATTCAGCATGCCGTTCGCCGCGCCGAATGTGGAGCACAAGATGCCCGTGGCGCCCGGTCCGGCCGCAGAGCGCTGGGCCCAGGACGTCCTGCAGGCCAGCGGCGGCACGGACAAGCTGGTGATGGTGATCACCGATGCCTCGGTGACCGAAACCCCGCTGAAGGTGAAAAAGGGGCTGGAAGGCGCCTTCACGACCGATCAGACGGAACGGTATGAAGGCCGCATCGCCGTCCGGCTGGAAATCCGCACACCGGACAACAAGCGCCGGGCCGTAGCGGAGGCTTTCGCCACCCGCAGCGCGACGATCCCCGAGGACGCCACTCTCGCGGACAGGGAAACCCTCTGGTACGGCCTGTCGGAAAAACTGCTGAATGATTTCGATACGGCCGTGCGCCCGCAGGTGACGGCCCATCTCGGAGAATTTCTTCGCTAAAGCGCGGAGTATGTCCGGAGCGGCAACAGCCGCTCCGGATCACTGACATTCTGTGTCAGATATTGGCCAGCACGTGTTCGGCGCTGGAGACTTCGAAAGCACGCGGCTCTTCGATGAACAGCTTGGAGACGGCGCCGTCCTCGACAAGCATCGCATAGCGCTGGGAGCGCGTTCCGAGGCCAGCCGCGGACACGTCCATTTCAAGACCAAGAGCCTTGGCAAGATCGCCATTGCCGTCCGCGATCATGGTGACGGCATCGCCCGCGCCCTGATCCTTCGCCCAGGCGCCCATGACGAAAGCATCGTTCACGGCCGTGCAGGCAATCGCGTCGACACCCTTTGCCTTCAGATCGCCCGCCTTCTGCACGAAGCCCGGCAGATGCTTGACGGAGCAGGTCGGTGTGAAAGCCCCCGGTACCGCGAACAGGACAACCTTGCGGCCCTTGAAGAATTCCGCCGTATCGAGATCGTCGATCCCGTCCGCCGTGTTTGTTTTCAGCGTCAGCGCCGGGAATGCATCCCCAACCTTGATGGTCATTCTGTCTCTCCCTGGATGTTATCTGGCCGGAACGGCCGAGAAAATTCAGTATGAATGGAATACGATGCTTGAGATGGTCACGGCCAGCCCGAATTCCAATTCAATCAGCTTCCGGCCTGCTCGATCGCGGATTGCACGGCTTCCAGGCTGAGCAATTCCGGCAGCGCCAGGCCGCCGGGCGCGCCCGGGCCGTAAACCGCATTGAACGGAATGCCATACCGGCCGAACGACGCCAGATAATCGGCGATCTTCGGATCCGGAGCGGTCCAGTCGGCCCGCATCGCGATCACGTCCTCGGCCCCGATCAGCCCGGAAATCTCCTCTGTTTCGAGAACCAGCGCCTTGTTGACCTTGCAGGTCAGGCACCAGTCCGCGGTGACATCGACCAGCACCGTCTTGCCCTCGGCCACAAGCCGGGCGATCTCCCGTTTGTCAAAAGGCCGCCAGGCCGTTTCGTATATGGAGGGCGCCGGAGCAGCGAGCCCTCGGGGCGTGGCCTGTACACCAACCGCCACGACCGCAAGCATGGCAATCAGGGCGAGCGGCCCGGCGGCGCGGCGTCCAGGCGCGCCGTCCCATGCCCTCCAGCTCAATGCCGCCGTCAGCGCCAGCGCCAGCCCGCCGAGCAAAAGCGTATCGCGCATCACAGCGGTCGCGGCGAAAACGGCGAAGAGCCACAGAGCCGTCGCCACCAGCGCCAGGCCGAGAACCCGGCGCAGCCAGATCATCCAGGCTCCCGGCCGGGGCAAGGCGCGCGCCAGCCCCGGCAGCGCCGCCACGAGCAGATAAGGCGCCGCCAGACCAAGCCCCATGACCAGAAAGACCACGGCGATCTCCACCGCCCCGCGCGACAGCGCGAAACCGATGGCCGTGCCGAGAAAGGGCGCGGAGCAGGGTGTCGCCAGCAGGGTAGCAAAAGCGCCGGTCAGAAAATGACCGGCCAGGCCGGTCTTGCCGTCTTTATCGGAGGCCGCGAGCCCGAGATCCGACAGCCGTTGCGGCAGGCCGATCTCGAACAGGCCAAGAAGATTGCCGGCGAAAAGCATCAGGAGCGTCACCATCAGCGCGAGGAACAGCGGTTGCTGGAACTGGATGCCCCAGCCCACGGCAAGGCCCGCCTCCTTCAGCGCGATCGCCCCACCGGCCAGCAGCAGAAACGACGCCACGATCCCTGCGGCCGAGGCCAGAAACCCGGCCCGGATCTCCCCTTTATCCGCCCCGCCATATGTCACCGCACCAACCAGCTTCAGGGACAGAACCGGCAGAACGCAGGGCATCAGATTCAGGATCAGCCCGCCAAGAAAGGCGATACCAAGTATCGCGGCCAGTGCCGCCCAGCGGTTGGAGGTCCCGCCTTCCAGCATTTCCGAAACCGTGAACTTGCGCTCAAGGAAGCGGTCCCCGTCGACCAGCGTCAGGGTAATTTCCTCACCGGTCAGCCTGCTGCCTTCGGGCACGGCTGCCGGGACCGTCAGCACGGCGGATTGCCGGTCGGCGGAATAGACAATTGTTGGTTTGCCGAATGAAAAACCCTGCCGTGCTTCCGGAAACACATCTGGCGCATCGAGCGGGCTGTCCGAACTGATGGAGATGGCAAGCGAATGCGGCTCCGGCGCCCCGGCCGCCGTGACAGCGCCGATATCGAGGCCAAGCCCGCTCAAATTCTTCGGCACCCGGGCGCGGAACCGGTCGATCAATTGGGCGAACGCCGTCGGCCCGGCGGCATCCCCGGCAAGATCGAGCGACAGACTTGCCGTCAATGGCACGCAGATATCGCTGCAGGCGAGTGCATTCATCTCCGCCCGCAACTGCAACGGCGCGCCCGGCTGGGAAAGCGTCGCGCGGATCGGGATCACCACTTCGTCGTGATAGCCGTAGGTCTCCAGACCGAACAGGCTGAACCGTTCCGGCACCGGCCAGCGCCAGGATGTCCCGGCCAGATTGCCGGACCCCTGCCAGTCTATTTCCGGCGGATAGCCCGCATCGCCGGGCGCCCGCCAGTAAACCTTCCAGCCTTCCGCCAGGCGGAACTGGAGCCCGAGCGGAACATCTTCCTGACCTTCGGTTCCCGCGACCGCCGAGACAAGCCGGACATCGGCGAAATCCGTACTGACCCAATCGGACGCCCCCGGCGCGGCGGAAGCCGGACGCGTGAAAATACCGAGCGCCACGATGATGCCCAGAATGACGGCCAGGATTCGATTTTCGGGGCGGAAGACCCAACTCATAATCAGATGCCCGAGCTTGTTGCAGGGGTTTCATACCCTTTTCGTACCGCATATATAGTGGACCGGAGCCGCCACGTCGGTCACATTTTCCGGAACCATGGAAAGAATTGGCGGATCAAGCGCCACCAGGGATCAGGACAGACAAGAATGCCTACTACCGTCGCCGAGGAAACCCAGGAAGGCTATCTCACCGGACAGCTTCTGGTGGCCATGCCGGCAATGCGCGATCCGCGTTTTGCCCGTTCCGTGATCTATATCTGCGTCCATAACGCCGATGGCGCAATCGGCCTGGTCGTCAATCGACTGGTCGGCTCCATCGAATTCGGCGATCTGATCGAACAGCTCGACATGAAGCTCGGCGAAGCCGATCTGGTTGCCAGCCCGCCGGTGCATTTCGGCGGACCGGTCGATACGGAACGCGGCTTCGTGCTGCACAGCGCCGATTATCAGAGTGAGGAAACACTGGGTATCGACGCGGAATTCGGCCTGACCGCCACCGTCGATATCGTCCGCACCATCGCATCGGGCAGCGGGCCGAAGAACCATCTTCTGGCCCTCGGTTACGCGGGCTGGGGCCCGGGCCAGCTCGACGGCGAGATCCAGGAAAACGCCTGGCTCAATGTCGCCGCCGATAACGCACTGGTCTTCGATACAGACCTCGACAGCAAATGGGACCGCGCACTGGCCAAACTCGGCGTCGATTCTGCCCTGCTCTCGACGGAAGCCGGGCGAGCGTAATCCCCGCTCCACCCAAAAAGCGCTCCAGAACGTCACATTATCGAGTCAAAACGCGATTGCCGCATTGTCATCCTGAGCGCCTTCGTCAAAAAGACACAGAAAACGCCCGACCGGGAACTCGCGAAGGCGATGAAACGGATGTTGGACCATGGTTGAGAAGATCGCATTCGCAGACCTGCAGGAGGAACTGCTTCAGGACCCTGAAACGCGGTCCGAATACGATGCTCTCGCACTGGAATTCGAGGTTGCACGCAAGATCATCGCTGCCCGCACGAAAGCCGGTCTGACGCAGCAGGCGCTGGCCGAGAGAATGAATACCTCCCGCAGCACCATCGCGCGCCTTGAGGGGGGTAAAACCCTCCCTTCCCTCGAGACCGTACGCCGGGTCGCGCGCGCGACCGGATCGAACATCCGGATCGCGATCCACGGCTGAAGGTTCCTGTCTCGGTGAGCAGCGGGAGACACCTCACGACAGGCGGCTGCCCCGCACCCTTTCAACCGGAATCGCGTCTATATCGACATCCTCCAGACAGCGCACGTTGACCGACCATAAATGCGGCGCGGTACGCGGTCTGCGGAACGGCAGGATGCCGCAACGCGGGCAGAAATAGTCCGTCGCTTGCTTCGTGTTGAACTGGTAGGTCGTGAGATCCTCAAGCGGCGTCAGCAGCTCCAGAGCCTCTTCTTCCACCCGGTGAAGCAATGCGCCCCGCCGCCGGCAGATCGAACAATCGCACACGCGGACATGATCGAGGTCAGCTTCGAGCCTGAAACGCACCGATCCGCAATGACAGCTGCCTGAATAGATCCCCATCTTCTGCCCCCCCAATCAGCCGTAAAGGATCAAGGCTTCACGCGTCAGCCTAGGCACTTTCCGGCAACAGCGTGTCCACCAGTTCCATCCAGTAGCCGATACCGAGCGGGATGGATGCATCGTTGAAGTTGTAATCCGGGTAATGCAGCTTGCCGGACTTGTGATCCGGCGCCGCCGTGCCCATCCAGATGTAGTTCCCCGGGCGCTCGTTCAGCATGAAGGAGAAATCCTCGCCCGCCATGCAGGGATCATGCTCCCGGATAACCTTGTCGGCGCCGACAACCGCCGTTGCGATTTCAGCCGCGACCCCGGCTTCGGCGGGCGGATTGATCGCCGGGGGATAATTCTTCCGGTAGTCGATCACCGCCTCGCAACCGAAGCCCTCGGCGATCCCGGTCGCCAGCGCGCGGATGCGCTCCTCGGCGAGATCGCGCACGCCCGGCTCGAAATAACGCACCGAGCCGCCGATCACCGCCTCGTCCGGCATCACCACATAGGCGTCCGAGCCCTTGAACATCGAGACACCGATGGTCGCGGTCTTGTGCGGCGAGACATTGCGTCCCGGCACGCTCTGGATCGCGGTCACCAGATGGGCGGCCGCCAGCACCGTGTCCACGCCATCGTGGGGCATGCCTGCATGGGTGCCCTGGCCACGCACGGCGATGTCGAAATAATCGATCCCGGCCATGACCGGTCCGGCCAGCGGACAGAACGTCCCGAGCGGCAAGTCCGGCCAGTTGTGCAGGCCCCAGACCGTCTCGCAGTTCGCCTTCTCGAACAGCCCTTCCTCGACCATCACCCGGCCGCCGCCGCCGCCTTCTTCCGCCGGCTGAAAGATCAGCGCCACGGAACCGGCGAAATCCCGGCTCTCGGCCAGCAGCTTCGCGGTGCCAAGCAGCATCGCGGTATGCCCGTCATGACCGCAGGCATGCATCTTCCCGGGCACTGTCGATTGATACGATACCTCGCCGAATTCCTGCATCGGCAGCGCATCCATATCCGCGCGCAGCCCGATCATCGGGCCCTCGGAGCGTCCGCGGACAATGCCCACAACGCCGGTCGTGGCGATCCCGGTCAGCACCTCGTCAACCCCGAAAGCCTTCAGCTTCTCCGCGACGATCCCGGATGTGCGCACCTCCTCGAACCCGATTTCGGGGTGAGCGTGGAGGTCGCGGCGCCATGCGGTGACATCGTTGTGCAGGGCCGAAATCCGGTTGTGGTGACGCGAGGTGAAAGCGGGCGTGTCGGTCATGGGAAATCCAGTGGATGCCGGCCAGGGCGGCCGATGAGGAAAATGTATGGAAAGAATGCCCCGTTGCTTCCTCTACGTCGAGACGGTCCGCATCTTTTCGGCCGAAGAAATTCCGGCGGTCATATGTCCGGATCCGAAAAAGCCTGCGCCCGGATCAGCTCCACCAACGGGGCGACGGCCGGATTGTCCCGCTCCCGCGATACCTTCAGCACCACCTCCAGCTCGGGGGCGTCGTCAAGCGGCCGGGCGACCAGGCCGTCAGGTTGCTCGTCGCAGATCGATTCCGGCACCAGAGCCACACCGAGCCCGGCCGCGACCAGACGCAGGATCGTGTTCTGCAACTGCGGCTCGAAGCGGAAGCGCGGCACCACGCCGCCCGCCGACAGATATTCAACGATGGTCCGGTGCAGCGTCTCCGCGACAGTTGCCGGGGTGGCGATCACATCTTCGTCGCGCAAATCCCGCGCGCCGACGGAGGGATACGAAGCCAGCCGGTGCGACGGTGGCACCACGAGGCAGAGGCGATCGGTGAAGATCGGCAGACTTTCGAGTTGCGGTGCGGTGCCGCCAGAGAAAGTTACGGCGGCATCCAGCTCTCCGTTCAGCAACAGGCGCTCGATATCCGCCGGCGTGGTTTCCGAAAGAGACAGGCGGACATCCGGCCTGATGGCGGAATAGCGGCTGACGATACGCGGCACAATCCGGTGCGCGGCATGCATCATGAAGCCGAAATGCAGCTCGCCTTTCTGTCCTTCGGCGACAAGGCGCGCGTCTCGGCAGGCGGCATCGAACCGGCCCAGAACCTCCCGGGAATCCTCCAGGAAGCGCTGCCCGGCCACCGTCAGGGAGACCTGCCGCGATGTCCGGTTCACCAGCCGGACGCCGAGATCCCGTTCAAGATTGGCGATCTGCCGGCTGAAGGGCGGCTGGGTCATGTTCAGGCGCTCCGCCGCCCGCCCGAAATGCAGCGTTTCGGCGAGAGCCACGAAATAGCGCATCTGGCGCGTATCCATTGATACCTTTTATAGCTTGATGAATGCTTAATATTGGATTGGATTGTATCGCAGGAAGAGATTAGGGAAAGACTGTTCTTTCCCCCGGTCCTTCCCTGACCCTCCCTCTGGCGCCTCATCCATTCATGCTTTCCAATCTGATCATCGTGCTGCCGATCTTCGCGCTCGTCCTGACGGGATATGCCGCGCGGCGCTTTGGCGCTCTCGGCCCGACCGCGACGCGGGAGGTCAACCGGTTCGTGGTCTATCTGGCCCTGCCGGCGATGCTGTTCAGCATCATGGCGAAAGCCGATCTGGAAGAGATCTGGCAACCGGACTTTATCCTCGCCTTCACGGCGGGCTGCGCACTGGTCTTCGGCACCACGCTGCTGGTCCGCATGCGGCAGGGAAGCCATCTTGCCGACGCAGCCATCGACGCGCTCAACGCGAGCTATCCGAATACCGGTTATATGGGATTCCCGCTGGTTCTCGCCGTGATCGGCAGCGCGGCGATGGGCGCCACGATGATCGCGACGATCCTGACCGCCTGCGTCCTGTTCGCGGCGGCAATCGTGCTGATCGAGTGCGCCCTGCAGACCGGGTCCCGGCGCCGCGACATCCTCCGCAAGACGGCTCTCGCGCTCGCTAAAAACCCCCTTCTCGTCGCTCCCGCCCTCGGTGCCCTGTTCATGGCGTCGGGTCTCTCGCTCCCTGAGATCCTCGACAGCTATCTGGCACTGCTGGGCGGGGCGGCCTCGCCCTGCGCCCTTGTCTCGCTCGGACTGTTTCTCGCCGACAATGCCGGCCGGAACACCAGCTCCAGTGCGAACAACCGGGTGCAGGCAGCGTTGGTCGCTCTCAAACTGGTGGTGCAGCCCGCCGTTACCTGGGTGGTCGCTGTCCCGATCCTCGCCCTGCCCTCAAGCGTCGCTTACATTGCGGTGCTTCTCGCCGCCCTGCCGACCGGCACAGGCCCCTTCATGCTGGCGGAATTCTACCAGCGCGAAGCCCTGCTCACGAGCCGCGTCGTGCTGACGACAACCGTGCTCTCGGTCGCAACACTCTCGTTCTATCTGGCGGTTGCGGGGTCGTACTAGATCCGGAAAGCCCGGCCTAGAAGTGCTTCAGCTCATCCGCGAAGCTTGGATAAAAATCCTCGCGCAGCAATGCGAACAGGACGTGATCCTGCCAGCGGCCGTCGATCTTCAGGTATTTCTTGGCCAGCCCTTCCTCGCGGAAACCGGCCTTGCGCAGCACGCCCTGGCTCGGCTCGTTACGCGGCAGGCAGGCCGCCTCGACCCGGTGCAGGGAAAGCTGGTCGAAGCAGAAAGAGCAGGCGCCATGCACGGCTTCGGTCATATAGCCGCGCCGGGCATGCGGGCGGCCGATCCAGTAGCCGATGGTGCAGCATTGGGCCACGCCCCGGCGCACATTCGCGATGGTGATGCCGCCGACCAGCGCATCGTCACTGCGCCGGTAAATCAGGAAGGAATAGCCCTGGTCCCGTGACCAGTCCTCGGCATAACGGGCAAGGCGGCGGCGAAAAGCGGCGCGGGTCAGGGCGTCGTCCGGCCAGCGCGGCTCCCACTCAACCAGAAAATCCCGGCTGATCGCGCGCAGCTCGGCCCATTCACGCCAGTCATTCTTGTTCGGTTGCCTGAGATAAAGCCGCGGCAGGGATACCCGCGGCTCGATCTTGGACGGCGGAAAAAACGTCAGGACCAAATCGCTTATCCCCTCGGTGCCCGTTACAGGGTCATTTTTCCCGTTAACCCTGCGAATGGCAAGCGGAACAACCGCACGACAAGCCTTGCCGTGCGGTGCCGGGAACTTTGGGAGGGGGCCGACCAGCCGATCAGTTCAGCCGGGCGCAGATCTTGTCATAGGACTCAAGGCTGCCGGTCGGACCGAGGGCGGCCAGGGTCGGCGTGCTTTTGAGCAGCCGCTCCGCCACCCGGCGGATCGCCGCCGTATCGACCGCATCGACCTTCTCGACAAGCTCTTCCACCGAGACCGGACGGCCATAGACCAGCATGTGCTGGGCCAGCTGCTCGCACCGGTTCGAGGTGCTCTCCCGGCTCATCAGCAGGCCGGAGCGGAGCTGGGTGCGGGCCCGCATGACCTCTTCCTCGGAGACGTTGGCGGCAACATCCATCAGCTCGTCGCAGACCACCGGCATCAGTTCGACCGACTCTTTCTCGCCGGTGCCGGCATAGACCGAGAACATGCCGCCATCGTTATAGGCCGCGCTGAAGGAATAAACCGAATAGACCAGCCCGCGTTTCTCCCGCACTTCCTGGAACAGGCGCGAGGACATGCCGCCGCCGAACAGCATGGAGAGCACCTGCTGGGCGTAGAAATCCGGATCATGGAAACCCGTGCCCTCGAAACCGAGCAACAGATGAAGCTGTTCCAGATCTTTCTCGACCCGGATCTCGCCCCCCTTGTATTCCGCCTGTTCGGTTTTCGCGGAGGTCTGCGCGCCGAGCGTGCCGAAGCCGCGCTCGACCTCGGCCACCACCGCGTCATGATCGACGGCACCGGCGGCGGAGAAGACCAGGCTGTCGCCCGCGTAATTCTCGTTAATGAAGGCCATGATGCCGTCCCGGCTCATCTCCTGGACGATCTCGGAGCGGCCCAGCACCGGGCGGCCCATGGCCTGCTCCGGATAGGCGGTCTCCTGGAAATAATCGAAGATGATATCGTCCGGCGTATCCGCCGCCTGGCCGATTTCCTGGATGATCACGGACCGTTCGCGGGTCAGTTCCTGCTCGTCGAAGGTCGAGTTCACCAGAATGTCCGAGATGACATCAACGCCCAGCGACACGTCTTCCTTGAGCACCTTGGCGTAATAGGCCGTCTGCTCCCGTGCCGTGTAGGCATTCATGTGCCCTCCGACCGCCTCGACCTCCTCGGCGATCTGCAGCGCCGAGCGGCGCTTGGTGCCCTTGAACACCATATGCTCCAGCAAGTGCGCCACGCCGTTCTCGGCCGCGACCTCGTGCCGGGTGCCGACATTCAGCCAGGCGCCGAGAGAGACACTCTCGACGCTGGCCATCTTGTCGGTGACGACGCGAGCACCATTGACAAGCTCGGTGATCTTGATTCCGTCCATGTCGCCGCTCATGCAGCGTTCTCCTTGGTCGCAACGATGCCTGCTATATGGGTGCTGACGGTCCCGTAGTCATTAGCGAGCACAGTCATGCGCTCTTCCCGCTCAAGCAGGTCAGCCAGCCGGGGCGGCAGCGCCGGGCGCAGACCGATGGCGGACTCGACCGCGTCCGGGAACTTGGCCGGATGGGCACAGGCAAGAGAGATCATCGGCATGTCCATGCCGATGGCGCCGCTGTCGCGGGCCTGACGGGCCGCGCCGAGGGACACGGCGGAATGCGGATCGGTGATCTCGCCCGTCTCCTCATAGACCGCCTTGATGGTCGCCCTGGTGCCGTCCTCGTCCGTCCGGAAGCCGTCAAATTCGGCCCGGGCGCGATCCAGCATGCCCTGGGAGACAGCAAAATGGCCGGTCTCACGGAAGCCGGAGAGCGCCTCGGTCACCGCCGCGCCGTCCCGGTCGAACAGATCGAACAGGTAGCGCTCGAAATTGCTGGAAACCTGGATATCCATGCTCGGGCTGATCGAGGGCTGCACGCCTTCCAGCTTCATCTCACCGGAAGCGAGGAAGCGGGACAGGATGTCGTTCTGGTTCGTCGCCACGACCATGCGGTCGATCGGCAGGCCCATCTGCTTGGCGGCATAGGCGGCGAAGATATTGCCGAAATTCCCCGTCGGCACGACGAAGGAGACAGGCCGCTCCGCCGTGGCGCCGATGCTCAGCGCGGAAGTCACGTAATAGACCACCTGCGGCAGGATGCGGGCCCAGTTGATCGAATTCACGCCGGACAGATTGTGTTTGTCCCTGAAGGCAATGTCGTTGAACAGCGCCTTCACCATGTCCTGGCAATCGTCGAAGGTGCCTTCCAGCGCAATGGCGTGGACGTTCGGCGCATCGACCGTCGTCATCTGATGCTGCTGCACCGGAGAGACACGGCCTTTCGGGAAGAAAATGAAGATCTCGGCATTGGCGCTGTCGCGGAACGCCTCGATGGCGGCCGAGCCGGTATCGCCCGAGGTGGCGCCGACGATGGTCACCTTCTCGCCGCGCTTGGTCAGCACATGGTCGAACATCCGGCCAAGGACCTGCATCGCATAATCCTTGAAGGCCAGCGTCGGGCCGTGGAACAGCTCCATCATCCAGAGATTGCCGTCGAGCTGCTTCAGCGGCGCCACGGCGCTGTGCTCGAAGCTGCCATAGACCTCGTCCATGATGCCCTTCAGCGTCGCGTCGTCGAAGGCGTCGCCGGTAAACAGGCGGCAAACCTCGAACGCGGTCTCGGCATAGGACAGACCGGCGAGCCGTTTCAGGTCCGCCGGCGTGAGGGTCGGCCATGTCTTCGGGACATAGAGTCCGCCGTCGCGGGCGAGGCCCGTCAGGAGTACGTCTTCGAAACCGAGTTCAGGGGCCTTGCCCCGGGTGCTGATATAGCGCACGTCCGCCGTCTCTTTTTCGCCGTTCGAAAGGACGCAACCTAGCGGTGGCGCTGGGTTCTTGCAACAATACCCGCTCTGTCGGGAAACGACGCAAACCGGGACGCTCTGCATGACCATCAAAACTGTCGGAATCATGACGCCCGGGGACATGGGACACGCCATCGGCCAGCGGCTTGGCGAGGCCGGAATCCGGATCGTGACCAACCTCGAAGGCCGCTCCGAACGCAGCCGTACCCTGGCGAAAAAAGCAGGGATCGAGGATCTCGGCTCCGACGCGGCATTGCTCACCGAATGCGATGCGATCTTTTCCATCATGCCGCCGGATCAGGCGGGTGGCTTCGTTACCCGTATGGCGGCGGCGGCGGGAACGCTCGGCACGAAGCCGAAAGCGCTGATTGCTGATCTCAACGCCGTCGCGCCCTCCACGGCCCGGCAGCTTCAGGCGACAGCGGAAGCGGCCGGTATCGGCTTCCTCGACGGCGGCATCATCGGCGGCCCGCCCTATCCGGGACGGCCGAGCCCGCGCATCTATCTGAGCGGCCCCGGCGCGGATAGCTTCACGGCCCTGAGCCCTGCCCTCGACATCCGCCCGTTCGGCGATGAGATCGGGGCCGCCTCGGCCCTGAAGATGTGCTTCGCCACCCTGACCAAGGGTGTGCAGGCGCTCGCCATCCAGAGCTTCGTCACGGCGGAACTGGAAGGGGTCGGCCCGGCCTTCCGGGCGGAGCTGGAGAGCGTGCAGGCAAACCTTCTGAGAAGCCTGGCGGGCAGCCTCCCCGGCATGCCGCCGAAAGCCTATCGCTGGGTCGGCGAGATGGAGGAGATCGCCAAGACCTACGGCGATGCCGGTCTGACACCGAAGACCTTCGAGGGCGCGGCGGATATCTACCGCTTCATCGAAAGCACCCCGCTCGGCAAGGAGGTAGTCGAGAACCGGACCATGGGGACCACTCTCGATGATCTGGTCACCCGGCTTGCCGACGCGCTTCGAGAGCGGCGTTCCTAGCGCGTGGTCTTTTGCGCCAGCCATTCCTCGCGGGTGATCTCCCAGACCTCCGTCGGCAGTCGCCCGCAGACATAGTCCTTTTCGCCGGTCTCAACGAGGCGCATCCCGGTCTTCTCCGAGATGCGGCGGGAAGCGAGATTCGGCGCCGCCTTTGGAATGCGCATGAGCGGGCGCCCGAGGGTGGCGAACCAGAAATCCGTCACCACCTCCACCGCCTCCGACATCAGGCCTTTGCCCTGCCATTCGGGCGCCAGCCAGAAACCGCGATTGGCTTCCGACTTGTCATAGAGACCGATTAGACCGATCAACGCGTCGGGTCCGGATCTGGGCCTCAGGGACCATGTCCATTCGGAGCCCTCGCGCATCGCCGGCAGGGCAATGTCGCGGATGAAAGTCATGGCCCCGTCCGGCGGATAGGGCCATGGAATCGAGGCACTTGAGAGATGTTTCACTATTTCCCATTGCGGGAAGGTCTTTTGCACCGCAGGCGCATCGGCGAGCTCAAGCGGCCGAAGGATCAGTCTTTCCGTTTCCAGCACTGGGATATCCGGTGTTTCCGTTACCTCACCCATCCCTAACTCTCTCCGCAAAATCTCCCTTCAACCAGCATAACCGAGCGGCAGCGCCGTCGTATATTTGATCTCTTCCATCGCGAAGCTGGAGCTGACTTCGGCCAGATCCGCGATCGAGATCAGGCGTTTATAAACCGCGTCATAGGTTTCGACACTCGGGACCACGATGCGCAGCAGATAATCGACCGTTCCGCTCATGCGATAGAATTCGAGAACTTCCGGGATCTCGGAAACCCCCTTGGCGAACTTCTCCAGCCAGCTGTCATTATGCTGGCTGGTCCGGATCATGACGAAAACGGTCAGCGGCACGTCAATGGCGCGGCGATCCAGCAGAGCCACCTTCTTGCGGATCACACCCTGCTTTTCGAGATTCTGGATGCGGCGCCAGCACGGTGTCGAGGAGAGGCCGACACGAGTGCCGATCTCCGCCACGGAGAGATCGGCGTTCTCCTGCAACAGAGCGAGGATGCGCCGGTCTGTCTCGTCGATCTTCATTCCATATTATCCGCATATGTTAGAAAATTATTCTAACACAGAGCCTGTACTTGAGGAAAATAGCAAACTTTTTGCCCCGATTCCGGGCCAGAATGAATGCGATTTACACATTCACTCCGGGGCGCCGCCATGATCTTCAAAATCTTCACCAGCCATCCGCAATCGGTCGGCGAGAGCTACTGGCAGCATTTCGGGTTCGCCACCTCAACCGGTGGCGCGATGATCCTCGGCGGTCTCGCCTGCGTGGTGCATGGACTGTTCCCGTTTCTCTGCACCCGGACCGGCAGCAAGACCATCGCCCGGCTGCATGACCGCATGTCCGCCGGCGCCCGGCATGCCGTGATGGAAAAGAACCACAGCGACCTCAGCCAGCAACCGGCGGAATAAAGCTTCAGCCTGCGCGAAAGTGCCGGTCAGAGGTAGCGGGTGCTCAGATGGTTCAGGAAGGCGTCCGCCGAGAGCGGCGCACCGGTTGCCGCACTGATGATCTCGTCCGTCGTCTTCGCGCTGCCGACCGAATGCACATTCTCGACAAGCCAGCCAAGCAAGGTCTTGAAATCACCGGCCGCGATACGTTCATCCAGATCCGGCAAAGCGTCGTGAGCAGCCTTGAAGAGCTGTGCGGCGGCAAGAGCACCCAGCGTATAGGTCGGGAAATAACCGAACGAGCCGTGATACCAGTGGATATCCTGCAGACAGCCATCCCGGTCGTCTTCCGGCGCCACACCGAGTGAGGCCTTCAGGCCGTCACGCCAGGCGCCGGGCAGATCCTTCAGCGGCAGATCGCCGGAGAGCAGCGCCTTTTCCAGATCGTATCGCAGCATGACATGCAGCGGATAGGTCACCTCGTCCGCATCGACGCGGATCAGCCCGCGCGCCACACGATGGCCGATCCTGTTCAGGTTTTCCGGCGTCATGGCGAGACCGCCCGCATCCAGCACTTCTGATGCGAGTGGTGCCAGGAAACGATAGAAGGCCGGCGCCCGGCAGGCCTGCATCTCCATCAGCAGGGACTGGCTTTCATGCATGACCATGCCCCGGGAGGATCCGACCGGCTGGTTGCGCCATTCAACCGGCAGCCCGCGCTCATACAGCGCGTGGCCTGTCTCGTGGATCACCCCCATCAGGGCGCTGGTGAAATCATTCTCTGAATAGCGCGTCGTGATGCGGACATCGTCGGGAATGCCGCCGGTGAAGGGATGAGCGCTTTCATCAAGACGGCCATGCGCGAAATCAAAGCCGAGCGCGCGCATCACCCGCTCGCCAAGCTGCTTCTGCAGGGCTGCGGGGAACGGGCCTTCCGGGCTCAGCGGCGCCGGGCCAGCGGCCTGCCGCTCCAGAATTTTCTCCATCAGCCCCGGCAGCTCGGCCTTCAGTCTGGCGAAGACCGGATCGATCCAGGCCATGGTGCCGCCCGGCTCGTAGCTGTCGATCAGCGCGTCGTAGAGTCCGCACCCGAGCTTCTCGGATTTGACCGCGCCATATTCCCGGGTCAGCTCAAGCACCGTGGCGAGCTTGCCGGAGACGGCGGAGAAATCATCCTGTGCCCGGGCATCGCGCCAGGCGACGACGCAGGCCGAGACGGCCCGGGACCGGGCTTCCACCAGATCGGCGGGCGCCACGGTTTCGTTGGTATGAACCCGGCGCATCTCGCGCAGGTTCGCCTGTTGCATCGGATCCAGACCGGAACTGTCCGCTTCCGCCCGGGCCAATTCCTCGGAGACAGCCGGAGTGGCCAGCAATTCATGCTGCAGCACATCCAGAGTCGCCAGCTGTTCGGCCCGCGCTTCCGCGCCGCCGGACGGCATCATCGTTTCCTGGTCCCAGCCGAGCAGGCCGCTTGCTCCCGAGAGAGCGGAATAGCGTCTGAACCGTTTTTCCAGCGCAGCGTAAGCGTTCTCAGTCACGGTCAGGCTCCGTCTCGTCCTCGGGTTTCATGTGATAGATCACATAGATGACGATGAGGGTCAGCGCCAGCAAGGCCCAGGTCGCTGCATAGCTCAGATGCTCGTTCCGGACATGGATCTCGCTGTCGGCGCCGATCGGCATTTTCAGCGGTCCCGGCGCGCGCAACTGGTCCACAAAATAGGGCAGGACCGGGCCGAGGTCCCGTGCTTCCGCCATTTCCGCCGTATCGATATAAAGCCAGACATCGTTCTGCGGCTCGTTATCGGGGACGAAATATCCTTTCAGCCGATCCTGCCGGATCAATCCGTCAACCGTCTGGATCCCCTCGACATGCATCGGAACGGTATCCGCGGGCTTGCGGTGCTTGAGTTCTATCCAGCCGCGTTTCACCAGCACGGTACGGCCATCGACCAGCTTCATCGGCGTGACCAGATGAAAGCCGACATTCCCTTCATAGGTCTTGCCGGTGATCAGGAATTCCTTGTCGTGCAGGTAGGTGCCCTGGAGCCGGACCCGCCGGTACCTCCAGTCCTCGATATTGTCGATCTTGTCCGGAGCCGCGACCGGCTCGGCCGCGACCCGGCTTTCGAACTGGTCGATCAGATTGCTCTTCCAGGCCAGACGCTCCAGCTGCCAGTAGCTGAGGCTGCCCATGAAGATCACGGAGATGATCGTGAAAAAGGTTGCCCAGAATGTGGGACGGAACCTGCGATTGCCGAACATGTTTTTTCCAGACTACGCGCGTAACGGGGCACGGTGATCAAGCCAGACCATAGGCTCCGGACGAAGGTTTGCCCAGCCCTGGCTCCCGGTCAGAGACCCGGCGGGCGATGCGGTGTCTTGTGCTTGTATTGCAGAGCGATCGTGACCGCTTTCAAGGGCCGCAACAGGCCGATCGTACCACCAAGGACCACCGCGCTCCACAGGACGGCATGCACCCAGAGCGGCGGTGCGAACAGGGTCTCGATCCAGAGCGCGATGGGCACCACGGTGCCGCCCAGAAGGAAGATGATGAAAACGGCCGGGCCGTCGCCGCTATCTTCGTTTTTCAGATCCAGGCCACAGTCCGGGCAACTCTCCCGGACCGTCAGAAATCCCTCGAACAGGCTTCCCTTGCCACATCGCGGACAGCGGCAGGCAAGCCCGGTCGAGAATGGCGACAGCGGAGGATAATAGGACGTGCTCACGGCATTTCCCCCGCTGTGCCCGTTTCAGAAGCGGTCAGCCGCCCCACCAGTAAACGCAGACGAACAGGAACAGCCAGACCACGTCAACGAAGTGCCAGTACCAGGCTGCCGCCTCGAAGCCGAAATGATGATCCGGCGTGAAGTGGCCGGCCCGGCCGCGGAACCAGCAGACACCGAGGAAGGTGGTGCCGATGATCACGTGGAAGCCGTGGAAGCCGGTCGCCAGATAGAAGGTCGAAGCGTAGATGCCGTCGGTGAAACCGAAGGCAGCGTGGCTGTACTCATAAGCCTGCAGAACGGTGAAAAGCGCACCGAGCAGAACGGTAAGACCGAGGCCGAGCTGGAACTGGTCCCGCTTGTTCTCGATCAGGGCGTGGTGTGCCCAGGTCACCGTGCAGCCGGACAGCAGCAGGATCATGGTGTTGATCAGGGGCAGATCCCAGGCGTCGAACGGAACGATTCCTTCCGGCGGCCAGACGCCGGTATCCGGATAAAGGGCGCTGTCGAAAAAGGCCCAGAAGAACGCCGCGAAGAACATCACCTCGGAAGCGATGAACAGGATCATGCCGTAGCGCATGCCGAGCTGGACCACGGGATTGTGGTGCCCCTGGAATTCGGCTTCGCGGACAATATCCCGCCACCAGAAGAACATCGTGGCCAGGATCGACAGGAACCCGGCGATCAGGATATAGCCGCCGAACGCGAGCTCATGCATGTACATGATCCCCCCGACAGCGGCGATGAAGCCGGACATGGCCCCAACGAAAGGCCACGGGCTCGGCTCTACCAGATGGAAGGAATGTTGTGGATGTCCGCTCATTATCTTTCCCTTCAGTCCGGCGCTTGTCGCGCCTTACTCTACTAGATTATCCCTTGATGTCCGTGCTGCCGGGCGCCCCGGCAGCCGCCTGATCGCGGGCGGCTTTGGCCGCGGATTGATCCTGGGCCTTATAAAACGTGTAGGAGAGGGTGATCGTTGTCACCCCATCCATCTTCACATCCTGATCCATCTCTGGATCGATATAGAACGACACCGGCATGTCCGCCCGCTGTCCGGGCTGCAGGACCTGCTCGGTGAAGCAGAAACAGTCAATCTTGTCGAAATACAGCCCGGCTTTGTCGGGGGTCACATTGAAGACCGCGTTCGCGACCACCGGCTCATCGCCGAGATTCACCGCCTCGTAGAAGGCAAGCTGCGTTTCGCCGACCTTCAGCCGGATCGCCTTCTGTTCCGGCTTGAAGCTCCAGTTCAGATCCGGCTGCACACTGGCATCGAACCGGACAGTGACCATGCGATCGAGCACGGTCGCCGAGTCCTTGTCCGCGATCTGCGTGGTGCCGCCAAATCCGGTCACCCGGCAGAAGATGTTGTAGAGGGGCACGGACGCAAAGGACAAGCCAACCATCCCGACGACAACGCCGGCCAGAATCAGCGCGAGACGTCCGTTCTTGTTCGCCCGTTTCGGAGACGTGCCCATGACTCAGCTCATCCTCAGGATGGTGATCACATAGAACAGGACGAAAAACGCAAGGATGCAGGCCAGAATCGCCAGATTCTTGCCGCGCTTGCGGGCAAAGAATTCTTCGCGGGTTTCCTGCTTCTCGTTATCGGTCATCGTGACTAGGCCCCTGCCGCCCGCTCGATGATGAGCAGGGTGAAGAGAACAAACAGATACAGTATCGAATACCCGAACAGCCGACGGCAATTCTTCTCGCTGGCATCGCGGTAGACGCGCCATGCGGAGACCAGGAAGACCATGCCGAACAGAGCGGCCGGAATTCCGTAGGTCAGTGTATCGACGCTTTCGAACAGGGCCGGCAGCAACGTGACCGGAACCAGCAGCAGGGAATAGATCAGGATCTGCTTCTGGGTCTCCGGGCGGCCGGAGACCACCGGCAGCATGGGCACCCCGGCGGCTTCATAATCGCCGGAACGATAAAGCGACAGGGCCCAGAAATGCGGCGGGGTCCACATGAAGATCATCAGGAACATGACCAGCGGCAGCGCCGTCACGTCACCGGTTACCGCCGCCCAGCCGATCACCGGGGGCAGTGCGCCCGACGCACCGCCGATAACGATATTCTGCGGCGTCCGCCGCTTCAGCCAGACGGTGTAGATAAAGACGTAAAACCCGATCGTCGCGGCAAGCAACGCGGCCGCGACCCAGTTGGTCGCCAGCCCCATGACCATGACGGACATGCCGGACAGGATGACCCCGAAAGCCAGAGCCTCGTCCGCATTGACCTTGCCGGTCGGGATCGGGCGGCCACGGGTCCGCGTCATCACCGCATCGATATCGCGGTCGTACCACATGTTGATGGCACCTGAAGCGCCCGCGCCGATAGCAATGCACAGCACAGCAATCGCCGCGAGGCCTGGATTGAGATCGCCCGGCGCCAGAAAAAGACCAGCGAAACCGGTGAAGACAACCAGCGACATCACGCGCGGCTTCAACAACGATACGAAAGCCCGTATCGCCTCAGACGCGGAAGCGGCGGATGGCTCCGCCGCTTTGAATTGGATGGAGGTGTCAGACACGCAAGGAACCTTTCCTGCTCCGGTCCGTCAGCTAAACGCCGGCGAGGCGCCGCGGATCACTTGATCCGCGGCAGCTCGTCGAAGGTGTGGAACGGCGGCGGGGAGGACACGGTCCATTCCAGGGTGTCCGCGCTGTCGCCCCACGGATTGTCTCCGGCCGGACGCTTCTTCATGAAGGCCTCGATCACGACGACCAGGAACACCAGGGTGGCAACCCCACCGAGGTAGGAACCGTAGGAAACAATCGTGTTCCAGCCCTGCAATGCATCCGGATAGTCGATATACCGCCGCGGCATCCCCGACAGGCCAAGGAAGTGCATCGGGAAGAAGGTGATATTGGCCCCGATGAACATCAGCCAGAAATGCACCCGTGCGAGGAAGCCGTTGTAGTGATAGCCGGACATTTTCGGGAACCAGTAATAGAATCCGCAGAACAGTCCGAACACGGCGCCAAGCGACAGCACATAGTGGAAATGCGCGATGACGTAATAGGTATTGTGCAGCACCACGTCGACACCCGCATTGGCGAGCACGACACCGGTCACGCCACCCACGGTGAAGAGGAAGATGAAGCCGATCGCCCAGATCATCGGAACGCGGAACGAGATCGACCCGCCCCACATGGTCGCGATCCAGGAGAAGATCTTCACGCCCGTCGGCACCGCGATGACCATGGTCGCCGCGGTAAAGTAGGCCCTCGTGTCAACATCCAGCCCCACTGTGTACATGTGGTGCGCCCAGACGATGAAGCCGACGAAGCCAATCGAGAGCATCGCATAGGCCATGCCCAGATAGCCGAAGATCGGCTTGCGGGAGAAGGTCGACACCACGTGGCTGACAATGCCGAAAGCCGGCAGGATCATGATGTAGACTTCCGGATGTCCGAAGAACCAGAACAGGTGCAGGAACAGGATCGGATCGCCGCCGCCGGACGGATCGAAGAAGGCCGTACCGAAGTTACGGTCCGTCAGCAGCATGGTGATGGCACCGGCCAGAACCGGAAGCGCCAGCAGCAGCAGGAAGGCGGTGATCAGCATGGACCAGACAAACAGCGGCATCTTGTGCAGCGTCATGCCCGGGGCACGCATGTTGAAGATCGTGGTGATGAAGTTACTGGCGCCAAGGATCGAGGAGGCACCGGCAAGATGCAGGGACAGAATCGCCATGTCCATGGAGGCACCAGGCGTTCCGAGCTTGCTCGACATCGGCGGATAGATCGTCCAGCCCACACCGGCCCCGCCGTCCGCGAAGGGCGACATCAGCAGCAGTGCAAAAGCCGGAATCAACAGCCAGAAGCTGATGTTGTTCATCCGCGGGAAGGCCATATCCGGCGCGCCGATCATCAGCGGCACGAACCAGTTGCCAAAACCGCCGATCAGGCCCGGCATGACCATGAAGAACACCATGATCAGGCCGTGTGCGGTGGTGAAGACGTTCCAGACCTGGCCGTTCTCCATGAACTGGACGCCAGGCTCCTGAAGCTCCATCCGCATATAGATAGACATCCCGCCACCGATCAGCCCGGCGAACACCGAGAAGAACAGGTACATCGTGCCGATGTCTTTGTGGTTGGTCGAATACAACCAGCGCCGAATACCCGTCGGCGCTCCATGATCATCAGCGTGAGCGTGCGCGGCACTCATATCGGTCTCTCCCAGTAGCGTGATTATTAGTTAGAGCTGAGGGCGGCAACGCGGACCGGCGCGTCGCTGCTCATCGCAAACTGTTCTTTGGCCTTCACCAGCCATGCCTTGTACTCCTCTTCGGAGACCGCCTTCACGACGATCGGCATGTAAGCGTGGCGCGGGCCGCAAATCTGGTTGCACTGCCCATAAAAGGTGCCTTCCTTGTCGAACTGCATCCAGGTCTCGTTCGTGCGGCCGCCAATGGCGTAGATCTGCACGACGGCGGACGGGACGAAGAACGAATGGAAGACGTCGTTGCTGGTCACGAGGACCTGAATCTTCTTGCCGGTCGGGACGACCAGCGCGTTATCCACCGTCAGCAACCGGGGCTGACCCTCGGCAAGATCCGCTTCCTCGACCAGATAGCTGTCGAAACCGAGTTCCTGGTCCGGATATTCATAGGACCAGTACCACTGGTTGCCGGTAACCTTGATGGTCATGTCCGGGTCAACCGCCCTGTCAAGATAGTAGAGATTCTTGAAAGACGGGATCGCCACCACCACCAGGATAATCACCGGGACGGCTGTCCAGAGGATCTCGATCAGCGTGTTGTGCGAGGTACGGGACGGATTCGGGTTCGCGGAGGCCCGGAACTTCAGACACACATAGATCAGAAGCAGGAGCACAAAGATCGCGATCGCGAAAATGATCCACAGCAGATAGTCGTGGAACTCGCCGATCCGCACGCCTACGGGCGACACCGGATCCTGCAGGTGCATCTGGTAAGGCTGGGGCTGGCGGGTTTCCTGGGCGCCGGCCGGCAATGCGAGCCCGGCGATCAACAAAAAGGGCAGCGCCGCGACATACGCGAGGCTGGAGATTGCCCGGTTGAAAAGCCTCATAATCTCCGCTCTCTCCAAGTTTCTTTATACGCGGGGCCGTTTTTAGCGCTAGGCAAGGCCCTTCACAAGGCTATCGAAATACACTTTCCGACTCATTGCGGGAAGACAATTCGACCAAACTCTATACGTCCGGCGGCGATCCGCGACGAAGTGACGCGCCTCCGCACCATTGAAGATGGCCACAAAGTCACGGGTTCCCGCGCCGTGACTTTGTCGTCGCCCGGACCATATGTTATCGGATAGATGCGAACAAACTGTCGGCCCGGCTTTTGGACGGGCCAAGAAGGAGCAGACGCTATGGGCGATCTCAGCAAGACCGACGAAATCTTCTTCCAGCGCGGCGGACTGGACCTCGCGCGGGTCGGTCAGGTCGTTGACGACGCGCTGCATGGCGCCGATGACGGCGAGCTCTTCCTTGAATACCGGCAGAGCGAAAGTCTTGCCTTTGACGATGGCCGCCTGAAAAACGCCTCCTTCGACTCGACCCAGGGCTTCGGTCTCCGGGCCATCGCCGGAGAGGCGCACGGCTACGCACACGCCTCCGACATCTCCGAAGACGCGATCCGGCGCGCCGCCGCCACCGTCTCGGCCGTCAGCAACGGCTATGGCGGCACCCTCGCCGCCCCGCCGGCCGCCAGCAATGCGGCATTATATACGGACGCCAATCCGCTGGCCCTGACCGCCTTTGGCGACAAGGTCGACCTGCTGAAGGAAATCGATGCCTATGCCCGGGCCAGGGATCCCCGCGTCAAGCAGGTGACCGCGTCGCTGGCTGGCTCCTGGCAGGCCGTGCAGATCCTGCGCGCCGGCGGCCACCGGGTTGCCGATATCCGCCCGATGGTCCGGCTCAATGTTTCCGTCGTGCTGGCCGATGGCGATCGCATGGAAAGCGGCAGCTCGGGCGCCGGTGGCCGGGTCACCTACGATCAGTACATGACCCCGGAAAACTGGAAGGCCCAGGTAGACGAGGCTTTCCGCATCGCCGAAGTGAATCTCGCATCCGTTGCCGCGCCCGCCGGAGAGATGGAAGTCGTTCTCGGCAGCGGCTGGCCCGGCGTCATGCTGCATGAGGCCGTGGGCCATGGTCTTGAAGGCGACTTCAACCGGAAGAAAACCTCGACCTTCTCCGGCATGATCGGCCAGCAGGTCGCGGCAAAGGGCGTCACCGTGGTCGATGACGGCACCATGCATGACCGGCGCGGCTCCATCAGCATTGACGATGAGGGCACACGCAGCCGGCGCAACGTGCTGATCGAGGACGGCATTCTCGTCGGCTACATGCAGGACCGGCAGAATGCCCGGCTGATGGGCATGGAGCCGACCGGCAACGGCCGCCGCCAGAGCTTCGCCCATGCGCCGATGCCGCGCATGACCAATACCTTCATGGAAGCGGGCGACAAGGACCCGGGCGAAATCCTCGCCTCCGTCAAGAACGGCCTGTACGCAGTCAATTTCGCCGGCGGGCAGGTCGACATCACGTCCGGCAAGTTCGTGTTCTCGGCCAGCGAGGCCTATCTGATCGAGAACGGCAAGCTCGGCGCGCCGGTCAAGGGCGCCACCCTGATCGGCAACGGCCCGGACGCCATGGGCCGGATCACCATGATCGGTAACGATCTCGCCCTCGATCAGGGCATCGGCACCTGCGGCAAGAGCGGACAGGGCGTTCCCGTCGGCGTCGGCCAGCCGACCCTGAAGATGACCGGCGTTACCATAGGTGGCACCGCAATGTAGGAACGAACCATTCGGTTCGGGTACATAATTTAATTAAACCTTAGCCTATCTCGCTTATAGACTGTGCACCTTGAGTTTAATTGTTCCCAACCGGGACAAGAGACGCACGGGAGCCTGGATTTGCGTGATACTCTGGCTGCGACGGTGCTGTTGCTGTGCAGCACCCTTTTCATGGCGGGCTTGATGCTCACCACACCGGTAGGTCCGGGCGTGGCTGTTGCGGCTGTCTTTCCACCATGGCTCAATAAATCGGAAATTCTCGGGGCGGTCTCGCTCTCCGGCGGGCGCATGCTGCGTCACGGCGGCATTCAGTCCGTCGCGCTCGTACGGCTGGACGCGCCAGACGCCGTTCAACGACTGAAAAATGCCGGAGCATGGGCCGTGGTCGCCCCTGCCGGGCTGTTCGGCTGCGTCGGTCTCACCGGCGAAGCACGAAGACTCTTCCAAAAGGAGACCTAGAATGAACACGCTCGAGTCAATTCGCGCACGGGCCGTCAAGTTCATGGCCCTTTTCATCGCCTTCCACGTTGTACTCGTCTTCTCCCTCGGGTTGCTGCTGGACACGCATTTGATCGTCCCCTCGGCCGGTGCGCTGGTAATTGCGCTCGTGTGCGGTATCGCCGGATGGCGCACGCCGCACGCCGCCTCGACACGCATGCTTCAGGCAGTCGGGATCATGGTCATGGTCTCCCTGGTCGTCTTCCAGTTCCAGGGCCATCCCTGGCAAATCGACGTCCATATGTATTACTTCGCCTGCCTCGCGATCCTGACGACTCTCTGTGACATCAGGGCCGTCATCGCCGCGACGGCGGCAGTGGCCGTGCATCATCTCGGGCTGAACTTTACATTTCCGGCAGCCATCTTCCCCGATGGCGCCGATTTCGGCCGGGTTCTTATTCATGCGGTGATCGTCGTGGTCGAAGCCGTGATCGTCGGCTGGCTGGCAATCACCGTCGCCAAGACCTTCAACACCTCCGATGCCGCCCTGCGCGAGGCTGAAGCCGCGAAAGCGGAGACAGAGCGTCTGAGCCAGGAACGGATCGAGCAGGACCGGCAGATGGCGGAACTGAAGGCGCGGGAAATGACGGCCCTTGCAGATTCCTTCTCACAGTCGGTCGGCTCGATTGCCATGACCGTCTCCAGCACCACCTCGGAGCTGAGCGAGAGTGCCGGGGACATGAACACGGTCGCAACCTCCCTGGTCACCCAGTCGAACGCCGCGAATGAAAACACCGCCTCCGCCGCCGACAATGTGCGCATGGCCGCGCAGGTAACAGAAGAGCTGGCCAGCTCCTTCTCCGAAATCGGCCAGCGGGTCGCCGAGTCCAGTGCCGTCACGAAACAGGCGGTCGAACAGGCGAACCAGACCAATGACACGGTTTCCGGACTGGCCAAGGCGATCGAGAAGATTTCCGAGTTCCTGAAGCTGATCACCGATATCGCGGAGCAGACCAACCTGCTGGCCCTGAACGCCACCATCGAGGCGGCCCGGGCAGGCGAAGCGGGCAAGGGCTTTGCCGTTGTCGCGACCGAGGTGAAAAACCTGGCCTCCCAGACAGCCGAAGCGACCGAAACGATTTCCGCCCAGATCCAGGCGATCCAGCAGGAATCGAATCAGGCGGTAAAAGCCATCTCGGTCATCGTCGATACCGTTGCGAAAGTGGACGAAATTTCAGCCGGCATCGCCGCCGCCATCGAGGAACAGGTGGCCGCGACGAACGAGATTTCCCATCAGGTCGCCATGGCCAGCGAGCGCAGCAACAGCGCCTCCCAGGGCATGAGCATCCTCAACAATGAAAGCTCCCGCAGCGGCGAAGCAGCCCGGCTGATGCTTTCAGCCTCGGAAAAGCTGACCCAGGACACCGGCCGGCTCCGTTCCGAGATCGACGGCTTCCTGAGCAAGATCAAAGCCTGAGGCGATATCCCGCTACTTATCCCACACGACTTGATGCACGCCCCAACATGGCGTGCATCACACCACGTCCGATAGCGCCAAGCTTTTCCAGCTTGTCATCTTCCAGCAGGATGAGTTTGGCCAGATCAATGGCGATGGATGCGACCTCGAAAGCGAAAAAGGCGGGCAGCCGGAAGCCGTGTGCCCGCCAGACGCGCATGCGATTACGGTAGATGTGATACCGGCGGAAACCGGAATGGCTGTTGAAGCGGAAATCCCGGCCAAACATCCGCTTGTGCTCGAATTCACCGAGCCGGTGTTCCAGTCCGGCATCGCCGACCGCAATCAATCCCCAGCCAAACCGGCGCATCCGGAAGGCGAATTCGAAGTCGATATAATCGACGAAGAAATCCTCGCGCATCAATCCGACCTCGCGGAGCACGTCAGCCTTCACCAGGCTGCCCGAGGCCATGACAAAGGCAACATTATCCACCACGTCACCGGGTCCGAACCGGACGGGCCGGAAGTCGAAAGCGTGTTTTGAGACATAGGCACGGGCCTTGAGCGTGCATTCCGCATCATGCAGACGCGGCGCGACAAGGCCGATCCGCTCCGGCATCGGATGCATGGCATAAGCGGCCAGCAAAGTCTCGACCATGCCCGCATCCGGAACGCTGTCGTCATCGAGTAACAGAACCCAATCCGCACCCTCTTCCAGCGCCAGTTGGATACCCTGGTTCTGGGCGGCGGCGAGCCCGGCATTGTCATCATTCAGAACCAGCCGGATCTTGTTCCCGCCGGCCTCGGCCACATCCTTCAGTTTCGCCGTAACCGCATCGCCGGAATCATTATCGACCACAATGATGCGCCCGACCTGCGAGGCCAGAGCGTCCAGCCCCCGGAACAGCCGGTCGTCGGACCGGTAGGAGACAATGACGGCAGCAACACTAGTCTGTCGCATGTTCCACCCCGGTTGGCGGTATCGGTCCCGCTCTGTTTTCATGCCGTATCGGGCGCCTGTCACCCTTGCTTCCGAACAGCTTCGCAGGATTCCAGCTCAGCGCGGCAAGAAATGCAATGATTCCCGCACGCCGGCTTGCCTGGATCGTGGCCCGCTGCCTCATCACCGCGGGGAATGCGGCAAACGCATCGTAAATCGCCCGCCCCCGGACGGCACTGTCGCCACGAACGGGGCCAAGCAGGATGATAAGCCCGAGCTGGGCCAGAAAAAGCGGTAGGATCAGATGAAATACCGGGGCGGGCATCGTCCGCAGGAAAGTCCAGATCCGGTTCCGCGTGATGTGATAGCGGGAAAATTCCGAATTTTGTCCGGTAATCGCCGAGGCGACATGCCGAACCCGGGCACCGGCAAGCTGTATGCAGCGCTCCCCGGCCAGACGTAGCCGCAACCCGAGTTCAACATCCTCGTAATAGCAGAAATAGCTTTCCGCGAATCCGCCGACACGCGCGAAGGCATCCCGGCGATAGAAAGCCGCGGCGGCACACGGCCCCATCACCTCGGCATCCTCGTCGATCAGCGATGCGGGTTTCAATCGGTCGCCCCGCCAGGCAAGGCCG
Organism: uncultured Nisaea sp.; assembly: GCF_963974195.1. Classification (NCBI taxonomy): domain Bacteria; kingdom Pseudomonadati; phylum Pseudomonadota; class Alphaproteobacteria; order Rhodospirillales; family Thalassobaculaceae; genus Nisaea; species uncultured Nisaea sp. The sequence goes on along the minus strand of NZ_CAXBDC010000042.1, from coordinate 1,830 downwards.
AGCGGACTGTAATGATCCCCCGCGCCATCAAGCAACCCGGGGTCACTGTCGAGGAGCTGGGTCGAGCCGAAGACGGCAATACCGTCGTAACGGGTGACGGCATCCGCAAAGGCCTGCAACCAGTCTGTTTCGGCGAATGCATCCGGATTCAACAGGGCAAGCCAGGTGCCTTCCGCCTGCCGGGCCAACAGATTGTTACCTGCGGCAAAGCCGACATTCTCCGGACTGCGCACCAGCCTTGCCGGAACGCCAAGCCCGTCAAACGCGATGCCCTTTCCGTCCGGAGACCCGTTATCCAGCACCAGAACCTCGAAGTCGCGAAAAGTCTGCGCCTCCAGCGCAGCCAGACAGCGAGGCAAGTACGTGCCCGAGTTATAGGCAACGACAAGAACTGAGATCAGAGGCGCTCTGGCGACCATGCGGTTCTGCAAGTGGCTGATTTTTCACGACCATAGCACGGCCTTATCGCCATTTTCGAGCACAGAGACGCATTTCGGAAAAACAAACGGGGCCCGTCAGTGACGAGCCCCGAAGGGAGAGTCTCGGAAGAATCACTTTGCCAGGTCAGGGGACCAGATCAGGGGGATCCGAAAATCGCTCCTGGCCGTGATTGCCGCCGCTGGGGGAAAACGGCGTCTCCTTGCAACCCACTGTAGTGATCAGCCGTAAAGAAAGCCTTAAAAGGGCCTCAAAAAAACGACGTCAGCCCGAAATCAGCAATTTACGAATAAATTGCGGCAGGCCGAATGCGCCGGCATGGGCTTCCGGCGTGTAGTAACGGCACGCAATGTCGGCCGCCTCGAACCGCTCCGCGATGGCGGGAACCGGAAGCTGACGCAACGATTTGTCATCGCTGGCCCAGCCGAATGCCATCAGACCGCCCTGATAGGTCGGCACTGCCGCCGTATAGAACCAGACATCGGCAAAATGCGGGCTGAGACGGTTGAAGCTGTTCGTCACCTCGCCGCCCTGCACGAACGGCACACCGTTCTGGGTGACGAGAATGCCGCCATCCGTCAGGCACCGCTTGCAGGCCTTGTAGAAGCTTTCCCGGAACAGCACCTCGCCCGGCCCGATGGGATCGGTCGAATCGACGATGATGACATCCCAGCGGCCGTCCGTCTCCTCGACGAACTTCGCCCCGTCCGCGAATTGCAGGTCGAGCCGGGGGTCGTCGAACGCACCGTTGCTGAGGGACGGCAGATGCTCGACGCACATGTCGACCACACTGCGGTCAAGCTCGACCATGGTCACCTGCTCGACCGAATTGTGGCGCAGTGCTTCCCGCGCCATGCCGCCATCGCCACCACCGATGATGAGCACGCGCTTCGCCCGGCCATGGGCCAGGATCGGCACGTGCGTCAGCATCTCGTGATAGACGAACTCATCGCCCTCTGTGGTCTGGACGATACCGTCGAGCGCCATCACCCGGCCAAAGGCCCGGTTCTCGAAGATGATCAGGTCCTGGTGCTCCGTCCGTTCCCGGAAGAGCACCTTGTCGATCACCAAACGTTGTCCGTAACCGCTGTGGAGGGTTTCGCAGAACCACTCGCTCATACGGTCAGGCCCCGTTTCAGGTCGTTGAGCTGGATTGCATCCGGACGGAAAGCCCGGCGCAGTACCGCGATTGCCTTGTGCGGCTCGGCATCCCCGCACATGAACACATCGAGCGCGGCATAGCCCCGCTCCGGCCATGTGTGGATGCTGATATGCGACTCGGCAAGCACCGCAACACCCGACACACCGCCGTTCGGCGTAAAGTGATGCAGGTGAATGTGCAGCAAGGTCGCCCCGGAAACCTCGACGGCTTCGCGCAGGGTTTCCTCGACA
>NZ_CAXBDC010000041.1:0-36536 GCF_963974195.1 uncultured Nisaea sp. | reverse complement strand
TGAAGGACCCACCCAAAATGCTCAATGCGGCGGCTGCGTTAGTCATCGAACCCTCTGCTTCTGCTTGCTTTGTGCAGATATATTAACGAAAATTAACATGCACAAAACGGGCCATCTCTTCTGAGATCACAAATCATATAGCATTTTTTCCTGCAAACTACAATGCAAGATAGAGTCTCGCGCAATTGCACCCGCGGGCATCCTGCGATTATAGTTGCCGCCCTTCCAACCCACCTCCGCGGACCCGCCATGTTTACCACCAGACCCGAAATTCGTGGCACCTTCGGTGTCGTTGCCTCTACGCACTGGCTGGCCTCCTCGGCCGGCATGGCGATCCTGGAGCGCGGGGGCAATGCATTCGATGCGGCTGTCGCAGCCGGCTTCGTGCTGCAGATCGTCGAGCCGCACCTGAACGGCCCGGGCGGCGATCTGCCGCTGATCATGCACAGCGCCAAACAGAACCGCACACAGGTCATCTGCGGTCAGGGCCCGGCGCCGAAAGCCGCAACGATCCCGGCGATCCGCGATCTCGGGCTCGACCTGATCCCCGGCAGCGGCCTGCTTGCCGCCGTCACGCCCGGCGCCTTCGATACCTGGATGCTGATGCTGCGCGACCATGGCACCATGGGCCTTGGTGATGTTCTGGAATATGCCATCGGCTATGCCCGGAACGGCTATCCGGTGGTGCCAAAGATCACCGATACGGTCGAGACGGTGCGCGGGCTTTTCGAAACCGAATGGACGACCTCCGCCGCGATCTACCTGAAGGACGGCAAGGCGCCGACTCCGGGCGCCATGTTCTCCAATCCGAAACTGGCCGATACCTACGAGCGGATCGTGCGCGAAGCGGAAACGGGCGGCGGTAACCGTGAAGCCCAGATCGACCGGGCACGGGATATCTGGTATCGTGGCTGGATCGCGGAAACCATCGACCGGTTCTGCCAGGATGCCTACATGGACGCGACCGGACGGCGCCATAAGGCTCTGCTCACCGGTGACGACCTTGCAAGCTGGTCCGCGACATATGAAGACGCGCTGACCTACGACTATGGCCGCTATACCGTCGCGAAATGCGGCGCCTGGAGCCAGGGCCCCGTGATGCTGCAGCAACTCTCGTTGCTGAAATCCATGGGCATTGCCGACATGGATCCGACCGGCCCTGATTTCGTCCATGCCGTGACGGAGACATCCAAGCTCTCCTACGCCGACCGCGAGGCCTATTACGGCGATCCGGACTTTGTCGACGTGCCGATGGAAACGCTGCTGAGCGATGCTTACGCGGAAAGCCGCCGGGCTCTTGTCGGCAAGGATGCTTCCGACGCCTTCATTGCCGGCACCATCGAAGGCTACAGCAACAACATCTCCCATAGCCTGCTGCCGCATGCACAGGACATTTCCGGCGCCGGCATGGGCGTTGGTGAGCCGACCGTTGGCAAGATGGGCGAAGCCCGGGGCGACACGGTTCATATCGACATTATCGACAAGCACGGCAACATGGTCTCGGCCACGCCCAGCGGCGGCTGGCTGCAAAGCTCGCCGATCATCCCGGAACTCGGCTTCTGCCTCGGCAACCGGGCGCAGATGTTCTGGCTTGAGGAAGGCTCGCCCTCCACGCTGGCACCGGGCAAGCGCCCGCGCACCACACTGTCGCCCTCCTTCGCGCTGCGTGACGGCGAGGCCTATATGCCGTTCGGCACGCCGGGCGGAGACCAGCAGGACCAATGGTCCCTGCTGCTGTTCCTGCACCACGCGGACCATGGCATGAACCTGCAGGAAGCGATCGACTGCCCGGCTTTCCATAACGAGCATTTCCCGAGCTCGTTCTGGCCGCGCGGCCGGATCAACAAACGTCTGGTGCTGGAAGACATGTTCCCGGCCGAAACCTATGCCGAGCTGCGCCGCCGGGGGCACGATCTGGAGGTCGGCGATCCCTGGTCCGAAGGCCGTCTGACGGCGGCGGCCAAGGATGGGGACATGTTAAGGGCAGCCGCCAACCCGCGCGGCATGCAGGGATATGCCGTCGGCCGCTAAAGCGGCCGGTTCCGCGCGGCCTGCTCCATCAGGCCTGTCGTAAGATATTCCCGGAGATAAAGCGCGAGATCGTCAGAGAGCGAGATCGCGCGTTCCCGTCCGTCTTCGAACCGGAAGGTAACGACGAACCGGTCATCAACGAGATCGATGACGAATGACGAGACCTCCGGGATATCGCCAGCCGACTCCTGCGTCAGGCGCTCGTGGGGCTGTTTCATGAAAAAATCCAGCCACTCGCGCGCTTCCTTGTCCTGCATTATCCCCCCACTCCTCCGGCCCGCAACAGTATCATAGGATCGAAGCTCCAGAGGATTGCAGCGGAAATACTGTTCATTCAAATAGGATAACTGCTAGTGCATAGGCAATAACGGTCCCGGTCAGAATGGAGCGCGCCCCGTGAAGAAACTCATCATCTTCGTCACCCTGCCGCTGATGCTCATAGTCGGCGCCGGAATGGGGGCTGTGATGTTCGGGCTGATTCCGGGGTTCGATCCGCTCGGAACACAGAAAAAAAGCGGCATGGCCAACGCGAACAGCGAGCCGAAAGAAGAGCCCTTTCTGAACGAGGCACCGCCGACATTCGAGGCCTCCCCGCCCGGCGCCATTAACTTTCAGCTTGAAGAGTTCGTTATCAATCTGCAGACCGAACGGCATTATCCGATCTTCATGCTGCTCAGCGTCGCCCTGGAACTTAAGGACCAGGCGGCACAGATCCGGGTCAGCGCACTTGAGCCGCGTATCAGGGACAAGGTGATCATCTTCGCCAGCAGCCTGACCGAACAGGAGCTGAGAGGTTTCGACGGTATCAATAAAATCCGGGACGGACTCTGGGTCCGGCTGCGCCAGATCATCGCCAAGGAGGATCTGCTGAACGTGCAGATCCTGAAGATGACGATCAAATAGCCGCCTTTTCCAGTTTGCCGGTCTCGGTTTCAATCACCTCTTCAAGCCGGGCCATGAACGTCTTCCGGTCGAGCCCCGGCGGGATCGGCTCCAGCACGTGAACGTCGACCACGCCCGGATATTTCATGAAGCTTTCGCGGGCCCAGAACTGACCGGAATTGAGAGCAATGGGCACCACCGGAAGGTTCAGTGCGCGGTAGAGGGCAAAGACACCCGGGTGATACGCCTGCTCCGTGCCCGGGGCGACACGGGTACCCTGCGGGAAAATCACGACTGGCCGTCCTTCTGCAACCCGCTCTTCCGCCGCTTTGACCATCAGCTTCAGCGCACCGGCACCCGCTGACCGGTCGATCGGCACCATGCCGACGCGGCGGAAATACCAGCCGATCACAGGCAGTTTCAGCAATTCCTGTTTCAGCACGATGGCCGGGTCCCGGCAAAACAGCTGCAGCGCGATCGTCTCCCACGCAGACTGGTGCTTGCAGGCTATCAGCACCGGGCCGTCCGGCATCCGCTCCCTTCCGGTCAAGCGCCAGCGCAATCCCACAACAAGGCCGAGCAGCGCGATAACACTGCGCGACCAGGCATCCCGAACGGCGCAAACCCAGCTTCGCGGACCGAGACAAGCCGGCAGCAGCAGCAGGCCGATAACCGGCGTGAGCGTGTAGAAGAGAACGTTGAACAGCGTTGCCCGGAAGGCTTTCATTTTGGATTCCCTTGATTTATGGGACACCCTTTACTGAAGAATCCCGGGCCTGTCAGGGCAAAACTGACCGCCCGCCCCCTGTCCACCGGAGCCTGAAGCCCGATGAGCGATGCACGAAGCCCCGGTCGCCACGATGATGCGCCATGGTTTGCCCGCATGATCGCCGCACTGGAAGAACGCGCCCGGGCCGAGCGCACGATCACCTATGCGGAACTTGCCGAAACGGCGGGCATGCCCGGGCCGCACCGGATTCACAGAGTAACCGAAGCGCTTGAGGATCTGATCACGTCCGATCACGATGCCGGCCGCCCCTTGCGATCGGCTGCCGCGATCTCGAAAGCCCGGAATGGCCTGCCCGGCCCCGGCTTCTTCCAGCATTGCGCCGGGATTGGCCTTTACTTCGGTCCCGACGACGGCCCACAGGCGGAAACATTCCACCGTCTGGAGCTGAATCGCCTATTTGTGAGCTACCGACAGAGTTGATTGTCTGGTAATTGCGCCCCTATAAGCTGATTAATTATCCCTACATCCGCTATAATCATCTTTTCAGAAATCGAAATGGCTGGTCCCATGTCTGTTTCCAAACTGCTCGGCGTCACACTCTCGGGAGTTGCCCTGCTCGCGGGATTGGGCATCACACTCGCTATCGCGGCGGACCCGGCCGCCATCGTCAGTCAGGAAGGCCGCAAGTTCACCCCCGGTGACATCACCGTTAAAAAGGGCGACATGGTGCGCTTCGTGAACGATGATTTCTACGGCCACAACGTCTATTCGGAGACTGAGGGTAACGGTTTCGATATCGGCCTGCAGGCGCCGGGGGAGACGCGGGACGTCGTGCTGGAGAAGCTTGGTATCGTTGACGTTCACTGCCGTATCCATCCCCGGATGCGCCTGAAAATCACCGTCACCGAATAACCCGCGAGCGATGTCCCTCCGCCTCAAACTGATCGGCGCGTTTCTGGTGGCCGTGCTGGCCGCTGGCGCTCTGGCGGGGACCAGCTTTTTTGCCACATGGTCCCTCGGCGACATCGCCAAGGCACTGTATGACCGGCCGCTGCAATCGATCAATTTCGCCCGCTCGGCCCAGACCAATTTTCTGGTCATGGAGCTGGAGGAACGGCTGACCGGGGCCGCGACGGAAGAGCGCCTTGCCAGATTGCGCGAGGATTTCTTCATCGACCTTGAAGTCGCCACGGATCGCCGGATGTCCGAACGGACGCTGGAACTCGCGGAAACCCTGCACACGGATTTCGAGGCATGGTGGGACGCCGCCCATGCGGCAAGAAACGACCCGGCCATGAAGCCTGAGCGGGACGCCATCGCGGACCGGCTCAAGGTCACTCTCGACATCCTGGTGCAGGTTGCCGCCGAAGACGGATACCGCTTCTGGCTTGCCGCCGAGCAGAGCGTCAACGACACCAAACGGCTGACAAGCTACATCCTCGCCGGCGTTCTGGTGGTCTCCCTGATCGTCGCCGGCCTGCTGGCCCGCAACATCATCCGGCCGCTGAACCGGCTGGCAAAAGGCACCATCTCGCTCGCCTCCGGAGACCGTTCCGTCGCGGTCGATGCGCGCGACCAGGCCCGGGGCGACGAAATCGGCGGCATGGCGCGCTCCCTGCTGGTGTTCCGCGACGTCATGAACGAGGTGCGCGAGGCAAGAGACAGCGCCGAGGCCGCCGCCAAGGCGAAGTCCGATTTCCTGGCCATGATGAGCCACGAGATCCGGACCCCGATGAATGGCGTCATCGGCATGACACGGCTGCTGCTGCGCCGCCCTCTGGGCACCGAGGAAAAGCACTTCGCCGAGACCGTGCTGGAAAGCGCCGAAGGGCTGATGCATCTGCTGAACGGCATCCTCGACTTTTCCAAGCTCGAGGCAGGCAAGCTCGATCTCGAACTGCTGGATTTCGATCTCCGCCGCATGGTTGACGGCTCCCTCGCCCTGATGCAGGGCCGGGCGGAGGAAAAGGGCCTCACCTTCCAGGCCGATGTGGACTCGGACTGCCCGCGTTATCTGAAAGGCGATTCCGCCCGGTTGCGCCAGGTGCTGCTGAACCTGGTCGGCAATGCCCTGAAATTCACCGAAGAAGGCGGCGTCACTGTCTCAGTCAGCCCGGCGGGGACGGAAGGCACCTACCGGTTCAGGGTCACGGATACCGGCATCGGTATTCCGCCGGACAAGGTCGACCGATTGTTCCAGGAGTTCAGTCAGGCCGACAGCTCCACCGCCCGGCAATATGGCGGCACCGGCCTGGGCCTCGCCATCTGCAAGCAGATCGTGGAGCTGATGGGCGGCAGGATCGCCGTCGACAGCGTCCCCGGCACGGGCAGCACCTTCTGGTTCGAAATCCCGCTCGCCGACGGCGCGATGCCGGACAATCGCGACCTGCCGGCAAGCGCCGAGAAGCTGCCCCCGCTGACCCTGCTCGTCGCCGAGGACAATCTGGTGAACCAGCAGGTCGCCCGCGGATTGCTGGAAGCCGAAGGCCACACTGTGAAGATCGTGCCGGACGGAGCCGCCGCGCTTGCCGCGCTGGAAGCCGAGCCGCCCGGAACATATGACGCGGTGCTGATGGACATGAACATGCCGGTGATGGACGGGCTGGAGGCGACCCGCCGGATCCGCGCCCTCGACCCGCCCCTGTCCGGCATTCCGATCGTTGCCGCCACGGCGGCTGCAACGGCGGAGGAAATCCAGCGCTGCCTTGCCGCCGGCATGGACACCTATGTCGCCAAGCCGATCCATCCGGGTCTGCTGTTCGGCGCGCTGGCCCGCGTGCTGAAGCTGGAGGATCCGGATGGCGGGAGCGACGATGACGGCTGGGAAGACGATTTCCCCGAGGACACCGCCTCGCCCGTGACAGAACGGCTGATGCAGGATGGACCGGCGCTGGAGCCGGATATTCTCGCCACCTACCGGGATCAGCTCGGCGCGGAATTCGCCGATGAAATGGTCTCCGACTTCCTTGGCACCATCGATGCCCATACCGCCATCATCGAAGAGCATCTGACAGCCCGGAACATTACCGGTTTGAGCGAGGCCGCCCATACGCTGAAGAGTGCGGCGGCTTCCGTCGGGCTGCGCGATGTCTACCGGGCTGCACTTTCGGTTGAAACCCGCGCCGAAGCGGATCATTTAGAGGAATGCGCGGCGTCGGCGGAACATCTGCTTGCTGCACTCGAACAAAGCCGGACCCTTTTCGATAGCCAGGCCGCCAGATGAGCTTCATGACGGATAACAACAGCATTCGCCCGAACTTCGCCGAATATCAGGTGATCATCGCCGAGGATGAGCCAATGGCGACGAAGCTTGCCCAGGGTGCGCTGAAGTTGATGGGCTTCCGCCGGATCTTCCACGCGCCGGACGGCCTGAAGGCTTTGAAACTGCTGAAGGAACTGGACGGCGACGTGCAGCTCATCGTCTCCGACTGGAACATGCCGGAGATCAACGGTCTCGAATTCCTGAAGGCCGTTCGCAAGACCTTCCCGAACATGCGCTTCGTCATGCTGACCGGGAATGCGAACAAGGATTTCGTCATCGCTGCCCGCAAATACGGCGTCGACGCCTATATCGCCAAGCCCTTCACGCCGGATCAGCTGAAACAGAAGATCGAAGCCATCTTCCGGCTCTGAGCACATCCCATAAATCCAATCTGCCGACCGTCTCGTAGAAGGACATATGCGCCTTTCTTGGCGACCAGCCCTGACGCCCCGGGGCCGTGCGCTGACCGTATTCTGTGAACAGACTGGAACGCAGCAATGACCTTCTCAAAACCTCTGGCCGCCTCACGAATAGTGGCCGCGGCAACTCTGGCAAGCAGCATCGCCTGGGCTGCGCCCGCATCCGCTCTCGACCTGATCGGGCTGACCGCCAACAATCAGCTTCTCATGATGACCGACAGCAAGCCCGGCGCGGCCCGTGCGCTCGATATCACCGGGGTCGACACCAAGGTCCTCGGCATCGACATCCGCCCGGCCGATCTCGCTCTCTATGCCGTCACCGCATCCGGCACGATCTACACCATCGACACCACGTCCGGCGCCGCCACCCGTATGTCGAAAATCTCCGAGCGGCTGGAAGCGGTCGACAATCTGGTCGTGGATTTCAATCCCCAGGCCGACCGGCTCCGGGTCATGGCCTCGAACGGCCAGAACCTGCGCGTCAATGTCGAGACCGGCGCCACCGTGATCGACGGCCGCCTGTCCTACGACAAGGCTGACAAGCATGCGGGCACCAAACCCGGCGTGCTGGCCGGTGCCTATATCAATTCCTACAAGGGCACGAAATTCACCCAACTGTTCGACATGGACAGCAAGACCGGCATGTATGTCGTGCAGGACCCGCCGAATGACGGCGTGCTGAAAACTGTCGGCCCGACCGGCCTTGCCGCAGGCGTCAAAATCGAGGCCATCGACATCTTCACCGACCCGAAGGACGAGTATCACGGCTTTGCTGTCGCCGGTGGCGCGCTTTACACGTTCCCCGTGGCCAAAGGCATGATGACCCGCGTCGGCAAGATCGCCTCCCCCGCCGGGGCCGCCGTGATCGATATCGCCAGCCCGGTCATGAACCGCTGATCATGATACCGCTCAACCGGACAAGAGGGCGCCGTTCTCCTGGCAACGGGAGACGGCGTCTCGTCACCCTCCTCGCTCTCACGGCAGCCGCCGGATGGCTGACCGTCGGGGGGCTCTACGCGGCAACGCCGCTGGTGATCGAACAATCCGGCATCGCTTTCCTGCCGAAGAAAATCACCATCAAGGCCGGCGATACCGTGACCTTCCTCAATTCCGATGTGTTCGGCCATAACGTCTATTCGGACAGTGACGGAGGGGAGTTCGATATCGGCCTGCAATCCACCGGGGCGAAAGTGCCGGTAACCTTCGACAATCCCGGCCGCTTCCTCCTGTATTGCCGGATACACCCGCGCATGCGGGCCGAGGTCACCGTCACCGACTGACGATGCCCTGACACAAACAGACCGCCCCGGTTGAAAAACCCTGCCGGGATGATTTTCAAGCGCCGGAAACCCGGTCATACTCCCCGTTAACGATAAGCCCGCATGGGCATCACGGGAGGACCGGACCATGAGCCATATCCAGACAGAACATCTCTTCGACATCACCCTCGAGGTCGAGGCCCCGCTGCAACTGCTCGGCCACACGCCCTTCGGCGAACGCAAGATCGCCAGGGTGCTCGGCGGCACATTCGAAGGCCCGAACCTGAAAGGCACCGTACGCGGCGGCGGCGGGGACTGGATCCTGGTCCGCAATGACGGCGTGACCCAGCTCGACGTTCGCCTGGTGCTGGAAGCCGATGACGGCGCGCTGATCTACATGACCTATGCAGGCCTGCGTCACGGCCCCGAAGAGGTCATGGCCCGGATGAATGCCGGCCAGCCGGTGAACCGCGACGATTATTACTTCCGGATTACACCAAGTTTTGAGACATCGGCGGAGAAATATCTCTGGCTGAACAAGGCCGTCTGCGTGGGATCAGGTGACCGGACACCGAGCGGGCCGGTTTACAATGTGTATCGGGTGTTGTGAGGGCATTTAGGCTTTATTCAAATCTGAACTGATTGAAACATGCCTCATCATTTAGTCGGCAAACCAATTTGTAATTTTAATCTTTTTAATTGATTTGAACTCGGCTCGATCATTTCCCAAAACGCTAACTTACCGTGAATTGTACTTATATAGAAAGGATTTTTAATCTTTCTCTTATTCATATGTGAATTTAACCCAAACTTAGAAATATAGTGAACTTCTTGGGATAGTTCGCGACGAAATTTCTTTGTTGGTCGTAATTTTCCATTCGAAATATCTATTCCAGTAACTATTTTTCTCTGCCCTTCCTTACTAATAACTGTCTTTTCATGATTTACAAAAAAACCCTCTTCCTCAATTATTTTATATATAGAATATAATTTTATCGACTTTATCGAATCAGCCGATATCGTTATATCATCAGCATAGCGCGTGTACTTTGCCCCCCTTCTTCTTAAATACCCAATCAATCTTCTGTCCATGTTATAACCAATAATGTTACTCAAAAACGGACTTGCTGGAGATCCTTGAATTAACCCTCCATCGCAAGTACACAGCCTAGCAAAATAAAAACAAACATTATCATTGTAGCCAAACGACCTAAAAACGCCAAAAACTCTCGAAAAACCAATAGATGGAAAAAAATCCTTTAAATCTAACTTAATTATGAAGTTTTTATTTAGGTGATTATTTGCATTTGAAATAATTGATTTTTTTTTCACAAACCCGTGACATGACCGCGATATTTTTGCTTTATAAAGTATGTTATCCAATATCCACCTCTGGCACCCGCAGAGCGATGGATATGGTGCTAGAATTTTTCTTTTCCCACCTTTTCTTTTTGGAATCTCAAATGTTCTATAGAATGATTTTGGTGCATTCACCATTCCGGCTAAATTTTCTTTAGTCCGACCAAACAATAAAGCCATATGCTCAAAATCGAAGACTGGCGGAAACCCCCTCTCCAGCAATGGAGTAATATACGCAATATTTCTCTCGAGAATATCTTCCCGAAGGCCAATAGATCTATAATATTTCTTCCACTCAGAAAGCCGCATAGCCACAATATAGAAGATGGGGCGCGTTACCTCTCATGCACGTCGCACTTGCGGCGCTTTCACATGATCTGCGAATAAGGTCCAAGCTGAGAGCCGCGAACAGGTTGGACCTTATTCGCAGATCATGTGTGTCTCATCGAGACCGCGTTGGAGCGGTTCTGTCGAACTCGACTGAACTGCTCCGACGCAAGGCTAACATCAGCCTGACCAGCAGAGGCGACTTCGCCTCTTTACCCTAACGCACCCCACCATTCTCCCTTTCTAGTAACAGATAAAAAGCCTGAGATCCATCGAGATTCAGCCCACTTTTAGGCCTCGTTGTCTTGGAACATACGGACGCCATGGATCCAATTTAGGAACGGTCCACTCCTTAGGCACCTCTCGCCAAGAACGCGCAGCTCGATCGAGGAGTAAACTTGGGTTCTCATCAATTATCGCCCCGCCCTTCTCAGACAGAATCAAACGATCATCGACAAGGTCAACCAACTCCTTGCTTTGAAGCTCGTTTATCGAAATCGAGACCGCTCCTGGAGACACAGCCTTCATCATTATAAAATTATAAACGTTAACTCCGCTTGGTCGACCGTATAACGAACGCAATATATAAGATTGGAGACGAGAAAACTTCATGTCATTCCTTCCTATAAAATAAAGGCTTCCAATTTTTATCATCAATTTTATTTTTTGACCAAAAAACAGGAAAAACGTTATTTGGTATATTTCCTTTTTCTCTAAAATAAAGAGCCTCAGATTGTCCATATCCTAATCTATAAAATTTTTTATCTTTTACAAAACTTTCTTCAAGAGATAGCATTCTAAAAATAGAAACATCTCTTTTATTAAAATCAACCTCATCTGTAATTCCTTTTTTTAGAACAATAGAAGAATAAACATCATCTGCATATTTTTTTATCAATTCTACGGCAGAATCCATCGCCGCGACCAAACAGACACTCACTTTACAAGAAAAATTATGGTTATTTTTGTTTTTTAACTCTTTTTCACGACCTCTAATTGATTTAATACGACTAACTATTGTCTCACCCGTTCCAGCAAATTCATCAAGCAGTATAATATTTTTTCTTTGATCCATGATCTTTATCGCCCTAGACAGAGAATTTGTTAAAATAAAGTCTTCAAGTAATATTTCTGATATCGGCTCACTCTTAAATGCATAAAGTATCGACTGACCGCTATCCGCATCTCCGTCAGCTGTAGCTGCGCACAACTGGAAGGAAAAAGCTTCTTCGCCAAATTCTTCATTAATGTGATCGACAATATCCCTTAAATGAATACTAAGAGATTCTATCCCCACGTATTTAAATCTCGATAACAAGTCAAATATCATATCGATATCGGAAATATCGTCACACATATCTATCAATTTATTTAGTTTTTCTTCCCTATGAGCGAGCCATGGCTGCTGCTTAAATAAATCAAACATTTTCTTTCTTAAGAAACGATCCATGAACCAGCCTGACAATGATTTTTCTATGTTTATTTTTTTATTCAAAACCCATAAATTCCCTTAGATCACTTTATCCTCCTCTATTCCTAGTTAAAAATCGAGAACCATTCTTTTGAAGTAAAGAAAATTAGATCTCGATTCGAACGATCGTAACGCATATTTGAGATACAAACTCCAGAAAGGCACCATAACTTTATCGGTGGATTAGGTAGATAATTCACAATACACGTCAAGAGGCAGACGTCGAGATACTCAACTTCTTGGCGAGGCGATTAAGGCCACACGCCGCCTAACCTCAACGGCAGCGAAATCTCAGCACAGTGCCCCATGCCCCCCATATCAGAACCCAGCCAAAACATCGATATGGGAGCCCCCCGTCATGAACCGCGAACCCGCTCTCATCAAGCGCAGCGACTGGGCCCGGGACGAGGACCAATGGGTCGGCCGGTTCGAGGGTGGGGAGGTTGGCACGGACGTTACGGTGTTGTTCTTCACCAGCGACACGGTTGGCAGCGGGCCGAAGCTACATGTGCATCCCTATGACGAGGTCTTCATCATCCGTCAGGGCCGGGCGCGCTTCACGGTCGGCGAGCGGAATTTCGAGGCCGAGGCCGGGGAGATCGTCTTCGGCCCGGCGAACATCCCTCACACGTTCGAGAATCTCGGCCCCGGCCGTCTGGAGACCACGGATATTCACCTGAACGACCGCTTCATCCAGACCGATCTGGAGGAGTGACACCATCCCCCCGCCAGGACTTAAGCGGTATGAAACGGGGCGGCCGGCACAGACGGCCCGCCGTCAACGAGGAGAAGAGAATGCCTGAAGCAATCATACCCGAGGGTCTGGAAGGCTACGTTCAGGACTGGAAGATGTCTCCCGGGCTGGAGCATGACGGGATCATTTTCATGACCGGGTTCACTGGCGCGTCGGAAGATGGCTCCCTGTCCGAAAACCCGGACGAGCAAATCGAGGCAGCCTTCGCGAAGGTGGCGAAGGTGCTTGAAAAGGCCGGTCTCGGCTTCGGGCATCTGCTGGAAATGACCAGCTATCATGTCGGCCTGCGGGATCACCTCGATGCCTTCAAGGCGATCCGCAGCCGCTACGTGACCGAGCCCTATCCCGCCTGGACCGCCATTGAGGTCGCCGGCTTCGTTCGCGAAGGCGCGATTGTCGAATTGCGCTGCATCGCCCGCCGTTCGTAGGGCGGCCGGAGGGCAGCACTTTCAGGGAAGTAACACCGGCCCCGATCTCACGCCCACCTGACGCGCCTTTCGGCATCGAGAGACTCTGGCGAGAGCGCGTGTAGCGCGTCGAGGAACGCTGCGGCAAAGCTGCCCGGCCCGGCAGCCTGCCGGTGGGCCGTCTCCCCGGCTTCGGCAAAGCAGGCGAACGCAGCCACGGTTGCGGCGAAACCATCCTCCGGCGAGATCGCGGCGAAGGCTCCGGTCAGACAGGTCAGCGAACAGCCGAGCGCGGTCACTTTCGGCATCAGTGGCGAGCCTCCGGAGATCCGCGCCACCCGTTCTCCATCCGTGACAAAATCCTCTTCCCCGGTCACCGCGACGACGCATCCACGCGATCGCGCCAGACTCTCCGCCGCCTCCCGCGCGGCGTCGACCGGGTCCTGGCTGTCCACGCCCCTGCCTCGGCTTTCCGCCCCGGCAAGGGCCAGAATTTCGGACGCATTCCCGCGCACGATATCGGGCTTTAGCTCCAGCAGCTCCACCGCCGCGTCCCGGCGAAAAGCGGTGGCGAAATGGGCCACCGGATCGAGCACCCACGGCCTCCCGGCCTCCCGCACAGCCACCGCTGCCCGGCGCATGCCTTCAAGCCAATAGGGCGACAGGGTGCCGATATTGATCGTCACGGCACCGGCAATAGCGGCGAATTCGCCAACCTCCTCCGCGGCATGGACCATCGCGGGCGATGCCCCCGTCGCCAGCACGACATTGGCGGCGACATTCATCGCCACGTAATTGGTAATGCACTGGACCAGAGGCGTCTCGGCCCGCAAACGGACCAGCAATTCGGACGGCAGGGCGGTTCGGGAAAGAGTGTTCATGGGCGTGGAGCCTCCTTACGCGGTCGGCGCGGGAGATCCAGTTCGGATTGGAAGAGAAGGGTTCACATCCGGCCCGTGCAGCTTTTGCGGCCACCGGCTCCATGAAGCGCACACCCTCCCTCCGCCAGTGTGAACTGGATCAGGTTCGTCGGGTCACCGCGCTGTTTCCTTGAAAACCAGCGGACTCTCAGCCCCTTGTCGGGACTCCCCGGGTGAAGCTCCGATCATGGGATGGCGTCCCGCCGCCTGTCAATCCAGACGAGGGGCAGGCGCCCGGTCAAAAAACAGACAAAAGAAAAAACAGGGCCACTGCGGAGAAAAGAAAATAAACAGAAAAATTGGCGACAATAAATTTCATCGTTGCGATCCGGGATACAATCCAGACTTGCGCGGCAAGATCAGACTCCACTTGGTCCAAATTTTTTCCGGAATCGAACTTTCTCTCCAGGGAAATCCCGTATTCTTCCAGAGTTTTATGCATAGAGATGTCGCGAAAATAAACTATCCCATAATTTTCCGAGACCGCTTCACTCTGATACAGCTTTTTATTTATCCAGTTCACGAAGCTTATTCTGCAGGATTTCCTCGAAATAGAGGGCATCAGCGCCAGCGCTGACAGAACAAAAGAAGAAAACAACAAAGCTATAATCAGAAAATCTTTTGCGTCTAAGCCGGAAACATCACGGGAGGCCATGATCCCCCAAGTTCTCCCGGGAGCGCCCCATAAAAACTGAAGATAGGACATTAAAAGCGTAAAACTAACGCCGGCAATCACGACGCATTTGGCATCACCATAGCGCACCGAGCTCCCCACTTCTCGCAGCACATTCAGCAAAAACCCTTTCACAACGCCATCCCGTCCATTCATCCAGAATAAAGATGGTCTTTTATAACATCGTCAAAAGACTTCAAATTAATTTGGCCGTCAGAACTTAATGGCAGCCTGTCTGCCATCTCCGCTCCCCCCGTATGTCCATCATGTGACATTTCCCGCTTCGGGGGTTACGCAGACCATTGATAATTGACACAATTAACCTGTGATTTATCGAGGAGATGCTCGTGCTTCGCCGAACCTTCCTGCGCCTTCTTGCCTCTACCGCTCTCGCCGGACTGCTACCCGCATCCATGAGCCTTGCCAGCACCCCGGCATCCCAGCGCGTCCGGCCGGGCGATGCTGGCTGGCCCTCTCCGAAGCAATGGCAGGCACTGGCGGCACGGCTCGACGGGGCGCTCGAAGGATCGCGGTCCGCTCTCGACACCCTGATGCAGCAGAACGGCGGGAAGGTTACGAAAGCCGTTCTCAAGAAACTCGTCAATCCATTCTACCTGCAGGACTTTTCAGGCTCCACCCAGTCCCTCGGCTGGCTTGATGGCTGGAAGAGTGCGCAGAGCGCGAAGGTCGGCATTCCTGTGAATGCCGGGGATGTTTCCGAGCTCGTGAAATTTTCCCGGACGCACAGCCTCCGGCTCGTCATCAAGGGCGGCGGGCATTCCTATTACGGCCAGTCCTGCGCGCCGGACAGCCTGCTGGTCTGGACCAGGGACCTTACCGGCATCACTGTGCATGACGATTTCGTCCCGCAAGGCGGCAACGGAGCCGGTCAGCATGCCGTGTCGGTCGGCGCGGGGGAGAAATTCATCACCCTCTATGACGAGGTTGTCGTCAAACGCGGGCGATATGTGCAGGGCGGCGGCTGCACCTCCGTCGGCGTCGGCGGCCATGCCCAGAGTGGCGGCTTCGGTCACTTCTCCAAGTTCGGCGGGATGACCGGCGCCAATCTTCTGGAAGCCGAGATCGTCGTCGCCAACGGCGACATCCTGATCGCCAATGCGCACCAGAACAGCGACCTTTTCTGGGCCCTGAAGGCGGGCGGCGCCGGCTGGGGGATCGTGACGCGCCTGACACTGGCGACCCGCGCATTGCCGGAGCGTTTCGGCTTCATCGGATGCGGCATCAAGGCCAGAGACGAGAAAGCTTTCCGCAAACTGGTGGATGCCTTCATCCCTGTCGCGCGCGACAATCTGGTCAATCCGCACTGGGGCGAGCAGGTTCATTTCGGCCCCGACAATCACATGTTCATCAAGATGACGTTCCTCGACCTTCCGCTGGAGGAAGTGCGCCGGATCTGGGCGCCTGTTCTCGATCTTGTCGATGGAGAGGAATGCTCCTTCACCGAGAATCTGACGCTTTACGACACGCCCGCGCAAAAATGGTGGGACCTGGAATTCCGGTCCAGGGAAATGCCGGAGACCATCGTGCTGGACGAGGCGTCGAGCAAACCCGGCAAGCGGTTCTTCTGGAACGGGGACAATGGCGAGACCAATGTGTTCTGGGCCGGATATGAATCGGCCTGGCTCTCTCAGGGCTTGCTTGGCAATGACAAGGCGTCGGATTTCGCAGACACGATCATCGACGCAGCCAAGCTGGTCCGCTTCGCCTTCCATTTCCAGAAGGGCCTGGCCGGCGCCAATGAGGAAATACTCGCCGAGGCGCGCAACAGCCCGGTCCACCCGTCCCTGCTGGATGCCTTTGCCCTGCTGCTGGTAGCCGGCGCACAGCAGAACGTTATCGATGATGTCGAAGGGCATGAACTGGATGAAAAGACCCTTCGCGACAAGGCCGCCCGGATCAAGGCCGCATACGAGCGCTTCCGCGCCATTGAGCCGGATACCGGCTCATACTCCGCCGAGATGAATTTCCACGAAGAGAACTGGCGCACGCGGGCCTGGGGCGACAATTACGACCGCCTGCTGGCAATCAAGAAGCATTACGACCCCGAAGGACTGTTCGTGGGCCATCACCAGGTCGGCAGCGAGTACTGGAGCGAGGACGGCTTCACGAAACGCCCCTGACGGTCCCCGTCAGGTTTGCTCACCCCGGGCGCACGGCCTCCGCCAGCATCGTCATGCCCGGGATCATCGGCCCAACCTTCACGTCGGTGAACCCGGACTTCGTCAGTTGCTCCGCCAGCCATTCGTCATCCAGCGAGCGCGCTTCCGGCGTGAAGGCTGTGTGCTGGAGCTGCCAGAGGGCGGCGAGTTTCGGGCCTTTCCGGTCAGCGGTAACAACGAAATCATGGATCATCAACCGGCCGCCCGGGACGAGGTGGTCATAGGCGCGCTTCAGCAGGCTGTCATGCTCGTCGCCGGCCACGCCGGAAAACAGGTAGGACATCAGGATCGCGTCCTGTTCGCGCGGCCATTCGGTGCGCAGGGCGTCGCCGATGACATATTCGATCCGGTCGCTGAGTCCGGCTTTCTCGACATACCCCTTGCCGAGCGAGGCGACGTTCGGGAAATCGACGATGGTCGCGGTCAGATCCGGGAAAGCCTTGGCAAGCGTGATGGCAAAGGCGCCAGTGCCGCCGCCGACATCCAGCAGCTTCTTGCCGCCATTGAGATCAATCAGCTTTGCCAGACCGCGCGCCGGGCCAAGGGAGCCGGCATGCTGGCTGCGGGAATAAAGCTTGGCCTGCTCCGGGTCGGAGAACCAGTCGGCGTAGGAGCTGGTGGCATCGTCCGGCAGCTTGTTCGCGATGGCATCCTCGATCTGGTCCAGCAGGCCATACATCTGCCGGTCCACCTGCAGCCGCAGATAGTCGCCAAAATCGTATTTCGCCCCCTTCACCAGAAAGCTCTCGGCGGCGGGTGAATTGGCAAAGCGGCCGTCTTCGGTCGAGACCACGCCGAGCGAGGCCAGCGCGGTCAGCAGGGTCTGGACCCGGTCCGGATGCAGGCCGGTCGCCTCTCCGAGCTCCTCGACGGAGAGCGGCCCGTCGGCGAGACAGGTGAAAACACCATGATGCAGTGCAGCGAATAACGCCTTCGAACCCATGAACCCGAATGCAATATCGGAAATCTCTTCGGCATTGGTCAGCAGCGTCATCGTCATATCCCTGTTATTTTATCGTTTCTACGACATAACTTATCCGAATTCGACAGAAGCTGCAAAATCGGCGGGGTTTTACTGACAGGGGTTGCACTTAGCAGCTCCGCAAACGGCCGTTTTATGCCGCAGCGCAAACAAAAACCGCCTCGCGCGGGGAGCGGAGACGGTTCAGTGCGGATCGGCCTGCAGAGAGGATGATCTTATCCGCTGGCGACCATGGCGGCCGCCAGCGGATTTCAGATCAGGAGCGGATACCGGCGAGGAAGCGCTGGATCTCGGATTTCAGCTTCTCCGCGTCTTCCGACAGGCTGAGAGATTCCCGCTGGATCGTCTGGGCGACATCTCCCGTCACCTGGGTCGCGGCGGAAACCTCGGAAATATTGCTGTTCACCTGGTTCGTACCGGCAGAGGCCTCTTCCACATTCCGGGCGATTTCCTGGGTGGCGGCGGTCTGCTCCTCGACGGCGGCCGAGATGGCGGCAGCGATCTGGTCCACCTGCTCGATGGTTTGCGTGATCGCACCGATCGCCGTCACGGATTCATCCGTGGATGCCTGGATACCCTGGATCTGGGCCGAGATTTCCTCCGTCGCCTTGGCCGTCTGGCTCGCCAGATTCTTCACCTCGGAGGCAACGACCGCGAAGCCCTTGCCCGCTTCACCGGCCCGCGCGGCCTCGATGGTCGCGTTCAGGGCAAGCAGGTTCGTCTGCTCGGCGATGTCCGTGATCAGGCCGACCACTTCACCGATTTTCTGCGCGGCATCCGCCAGCCCCTGCACCTTGCTGTTCGTATCGGCGGCTTCGCGCACGGCCCCGGAGGCGATGCTGGAGGCCTGCGAGACCTGCTGTCCGATTTCAGTGATGGAGGCACTGAGCTGTTCGGTCGCAGCGGCCACGGTCTGGATATTCCGCGCCGCATCCTCGGACGCGGTCACGACCAATCCGGCTTTCGCCTTGGTTTCCTCGGCCGTCGTCGACATATCGCGGGCAGATGCGTTGAACTGGTGCAGTGAGCTGGAAACATGGTCAACCATGCTCCCCACCGTGGTTTCGAAATCGTCGGCGGTCCTGACCATCATCTGCCTCTTGTCGGCATCGGCCCGCGTTTCATCTTCGATACGCTGCTCCGAGAGCGTCTGGCTTTCCATTGACGCCGTCTTGAACATCTCCACCGCCTTGGCCAGGTCGCCGACATCGTCCTTGCGATCAAGATACGGCACGACGATATCAAGCTCGTTCGCGGACAGCCGGTGAATGACATTACGCAGGACAGGGAACGGCTTCAGCAGACGGCCGACGATCAGAGCGGCAACCGCAATAGCCACGATCGCCAGGATTCCCATGACGCTGAGCAGACTGAAGGTCAGCTCCTGCTTGATTTCCTCAAGAGCGGCACGGCCGACACCAACATAAAGGATGCCAACAACCTTGCTCTTGTCGTCAGCAGAGAAGATTGGTTCATAGAGAGTGAAATATTCCTTGCCGAGGATTGTCGCCAACCCGCGGAATGTCTCTCCCTTGGTAATGATGGGGTAGACCTTGCCTGTCTTGCCAAGCGGCGTGCCGATGGCCCGGCTGCCGTCATTTTTCTTGATGTTCGTGGTCCGGCGCCAGAAATCCTGGCTTTCCTCATCCCATGCGAAGATCGTCGCCGTCTCGCCCGTGGCAAAACCGACCTCGTCAATTGCAGCATGCTCTTCAAAAGCCGGGATTATCCCCTGCCATGATACCGAGAGGCTGCCGTCCTTCTTCTCCACGGTCAGATTCTCGTAATTATCACCAAGCATCAGGGCTGCCGTCCTCAGGTTCCGGTCCTGAGCCTCAGCGGCCTGCTTCTCAACGTAATTCGTTATCAGGAAAATCGCGGAGTAAGCTGTTGCGAACATTGCAACGGCGACAAGAACCACAGTCACAAAGGTGACTTTATTCCGCACGCTCATGCTGGAAATATTCATCGACCATACCCATTCTGCAAGCACATCTCATAGCGATCTCGCTCGTCGCCCTAAGAGCAAAATAGGTAATTTTCCTTAATCAAAACTTACCGTGACTTAAAAGCACAAAAAACAGCAAGAATCTCAACGCTCAAATATTTTATGAAAGACTATGAAAAATAGGTGCCGGGTGGTTGTTATTAACCGGCAATAGCCGCGTTACACACAAGGATTTAAGGAATACCGGGTGAGGATCAACTCCACGCCCTATTCCTCACCGACGCACCGGGCCAGCACCTTTACCATTCGACGCTGGCCTGACGGCGCCGCCGCTTCGGCTGATCTTCATCCGGGGTCTGCTCGAGCTCGGTCTTCCTGGCAATCGCCACTCTTTGCTCCAACTCACGATCAACCTGATTATCCACCCAATTCACCATGGTCCGGACCATCTGCGCCCGTGCCGTCTCGAAGCCCCGGCGAATGGCGTTGCGGGCTTCATCCGCCCTGACCTCTTCTTCCGGCATCAGCGGCAGATGTTTCAGGATATACTCGATCGCCTCATCAACCTTCGCCGCCTCGCCAGTCTCGTGCGCGGCGTTCCAGACCATGCAGAGATGGGACCAGCCATCCAGCGCATAGGATACGTCGCGCCGGACCTGCTGGGCGAAGGCCTTGGACTTGCTGAATTCCCGAAACACATTGATGAAGAAGGAGAAGAACTGCTCGATCGAGCTGAACCGCTCATCCACATAATCGAGGAAATCCTTGATGGCGAAGCGGATCAGGGTGATCCGGTTGCTCACTTCCTCGCGGGAGTTGCGCGCATATTTGGCAAGCGAACGGTCCATCGCCTTGATCTCGTTGCGCGACCGGGTAAGAAACCCGTCCTTCTTCCGGGACGTCTCCACATTGACAGCCCCGAATGGCGACATATAGCCGGTCAACTCCTCAAGCTGCTGGTTCACCAGCTTGCGCGGCGCACCGACTTCCTCCGCCGCGAAGTTCAATACCCGCTCCGTCAGGGCCGCCGGATCAAGGCCAAGCTCGGCGCTCGCCTTCCGGTCATTCGTCAGACGCATCAGCAGCGCCGTATCGGCGCCCGCCATGAAAGTATCGCCCTGACGGATGCCGCAATCCCGGGTGAGCTGGGCAAGAAAGCTCATATAGGTCATGAGCCTGTCCTGCTTTTCCTTCTCCACTTCCGCCGCAGCAAGCTGACGCGCCTCTTCCGTTTCAGCCAAAGTCTGGTCGACTCGGATACGAAGTTCGCGGATCTTGAACGGATCCGGACGATCATCGTCATCGGAGGCATCAAGACGATCGAACAGTGCCCTGTCGCGCGGGCTCATGGAGGTGAAATTCGGCAGATTGTGCCAGGGCAGGATCATCACGCTGCGGGATTCAATACCGCCCATGCCGCTCGGCAAGGTGGCTTCCCATTCCAGACAGTGACCAAGATCGACCACCCGGAGGCGGCACTCCTTCAGGCTTTTCGAGTTAAAGGGAACACTCGCGCCGCGGGCCTCGAAGCTCGGCGGCAGATTTCCGCGCCGCCGGCTCATTCCGCTTTCTCCTCGTCATACCGGCCGCCAGCCCATTCCGATTGCTCGACGGCGCTGATTGCCCGCCCGAGCACGGCAGCGGATGTTTCCCCCTCATTGCCATAGGTTGTCAGGCCGAGATTGTAGCGGACGCCGACAGCCGCTCCCTCAACATCCAGCGGCCGTCCGAAGGCCTGGTCAAGCCGGTGGATCAGGCCATGGGCACCTTCAAGGCTCAACCCGGTGGCGACCAGAATGCCGAACCACTCTTCGCCGAGCCAGCTCACGATATCCGCGGTCCGGGTCGTCTCGCAGATCCGCCCGCAGGCCGGCCCGGCAAGTATTGCGGGAGGGGTCGGAGTATCCGGCTCCAGCTTCACCAGAATAAGATAGCCGATCTCCTTGCGGCGATTCACGACAGCCGCTGAATGCCGGATCAGCCAGCGGAAAGATTCGCCCCCGACGCAACGCAGATTATCGTAATGCGCGGCAGAGAAGACCGGGTTGCGCGCACGATAGGCCCTGTCGACAGCAATCATCACGGCTTCCAGAGCCGGCCCGCCAACATCCGTATCCAGAAGGTAATGATCCGCGCCGTCCCGCATCGCCCTGCATCCGGTGGCATGATCGACAACCAGGGCAATCGTCGTCACATCCATGCCACGCACGGCACGCGCGGGAAGCTCCTGTGTGGCAGAAGAGACAACCAGCACGGCTCCCGGCGGCAGATCCGACGTCCCGTCATAGAGAAGAGGCCCCGTCAGATTTGCAATGCCTAGCGCAACCATTCGCTCGACGGCACCACAGGTTGTCTGATCCTCGTGTGTGACAAAAACCGACCGCTGCATTCGGCTTCTCCAATGCGGTTACGCTTCTGCGTAGGGTTTCACCTCACGACCGGCCCGTTGAGGGGGCAGAGAGGCTGTCAAAAAGGCTTGATGGCAGACCGGACCGGTCTTTCGTGACGGCTGTAAATGCAGGCTTGAATCCCTTAAATCTCCAATGCACATCAGCAAGCCGCACACTTGCCGCGCGTCTGGTGCAGAGCAAATCCGCCCCCGCCGCGATTGCCGACACGACACGCCGTCCAGCCCCGCATTTCCAAATCAGACTAAACGGCCGCCAGGAGAATTCTGCCGGAAACAAAACGCCTCCGACAACCATTAATGCACAGGAATTGTAAGCCTTTAGGTTGAATTTAGAAAGAAATCAACTTTAGGAAAAATCAAAATAATGCTTTTGCAACAAGGCACAAACACCATCCGGCGTTTATTTCCAAGCGACTATTCAACATGGCTAAACCAGTGCGAACAGAGCGTCCGGCACCCGGATGATCATAATATTACGACGAATTATTTTGTGACTGGCCACGGCCGAAAGCCGTAAAGGGATTCAGAATTCTCCCGCAAGATCCGGTCCCGCACTTCCTCGTCGGGAATCCAGGCGCCAACCGTCTGCATCAACCCTAAATCATCAGGCACAGGCTCATCCCCGCCCAGCCAGTTCGGGGCCGGCCAGCTCAGGTGCGGCCAGGCGCTGCCCCAAACCATGCGCTCCGGTGCCCAATCCACAAGGGCACGGGTAAGTTCGTGAATCTCCGGATCTTCCGGATCACCGTTTTTCGCGATCACATAGGGTGCCGAGAACTTCACCCAGGTGCGCCCCCTGTCGACAAGATGACGGAGAGAACGGAATCCCGGCTGCGTAAGACTGCGGGAAAACCGGAAGCCGCCAAAGTCGGGCAGGATGATAGTGCACGGCCAGGCGCGGAGCATCTGTGCGACTTCATGCAGATCGGAGCCATCCATGGCCAGCTCCACATCCCAGCCCGTCAAATCATGCACGCGCCGGACATGGCGGTCGATCTCGTCCCAAGGACAGCTTTCCCGGTGGCGCAGCATGGTCACACGCATCCCCGTGACACCGGCAGCCGCTAGGTCTCTCAACTCCGCAGTATCCACTCCAGGCCGCACGATGCAAAAGGCCCGGGCGCAATCCTCGACGAGCCCCTCAGGGTCAGCGGAAAGCACCTGCAGCGCCGAGAGCAGCGTGCTGTTGTCAAAGCCAAGCGCGTCCGGCTGGATCAGCACGACACGGGCAAGACCGAGCGCGTCCTGTACCGGGCGATAATGCTCCGGCGGACAGTCCGGCAGATCTTTCGGCGGCGCTTCTCCGGAGGCAGCGGTGATACGGACATCACAATCCACCGCGCCCGGAGGTGGCGTAACGCGCGCTGTATCCGTATCCGCGCGAAGATCGCCGAGGAAGGCTTCGAAGGACATGCTGTTTCCAGTGGTCAGAAAAGCTGAAACGTGCCGGTTTCACGGTAGCGGGCAAAATGGCCCAGCGCACTTTTATGGGCCGGGATCATCTCCGGCAAATCGTCCAGCGGGAACCAGTCAAGCGCCAGGGTCTCGGTCCCGTCGACCGTGAGATCGCCGCTCCATTCACGGGCGACGAAATCCACGCCGAAGCCCTGGATCGTATCACCATTCGGATAGACCAGCGTGGATTCCTCCGGCGCGGAGGCGTGCCCCCAGGGGGTCGGGTCGAGCACTGTCAGGCCGGTCTCCTCCCGCACCTCACGGATCAGGGTCTCCAGCACGCTTTCCCCCGGCTCGGAGAAACCGGCGGGCAAGCCCCAGACATGGAAATCACCCCGGAGCTGCAGCAGCACACGATCCTCGTCATCGAGAATGACGCAGCGCGCCCCCGGCATCAGCACCATGCGGCTGCCGATCAACTTCCGGAGCTGGCCGAGATAGCTGTCCGCGAAATCGTCGCCCATTGCAGCCGCCCTCCGGGCCGCTACATCACCGCCCCGACCTGCCAGGGGATGAACTCATGGTCGCCAATGCCAAGCTGCTCACTCTTGGTTTTCTCTCCGGAGGCAACGGCCAGCACGTGATTGAAGATCTGCTCGCCCATTTGCTCAATCGTCATGCCCTCGTCCAGCACGGCGCCGCAATTGATATCCATATCCTCCACCATGCGGCGGTACATCGGCGTATTGGTCGCCAGCTTCATGGAAGGGGCCGGTTTGCAACCGTAACAGGAGCCGCGCCCGGTGGTGAAGGCGACCACATTGCTGCCACTCGCCACCTGCCCGGTAATCGAGCAGGGATCGAAGCCTGGACTGTCCATGAAGACAAAGCCCTTGGTATCGATCCGCTCGGCGTACTTGTAGACACCGGTGAGGTTCGTGGTGCCGCCCTTGGCCGCCGCACCGAGAGATTTTTCAAGGATCGTCGTAAGGCCGCCAGCCTTGTTGCCGGGGGACGGATTGTTGTTCATCTCGCCGCCATTGCGGGCGCAATAGGCTTCCCACCACTTGATGCGCTCGACCAGTTTCTCGCCGACTTCCTTACTCACAGCCCGGCGGGTCAAGAGATGTTCCGCGCCGTAAATCTCCGGCGTCTCCGCCAGCACGGCGGTGCCGCCATGCCGCACCAGCAGGTCCGCCGCATAGCCGAGAGACGGGTTCGCGGTCATCCCGGAATAGGCGTCCGAGCCGCCGCATTGCAGAGCCAACGTCAGCTCCGAAGCGGGGCATGTCTCGCGCCTGCTCTGGTTGGCGAGCGGCAGCATTTCCTCGATCAGGGCGAGGCCTTTTTCAATGGTCTTCCGCGTGCCGCCGGTTTCCTGCAGCGTCATGGTGCGCAGGCGCGGGCCGCGCTCAAGCTGATGCGCTTCCAGCAGGAAGTCGATCTGGTTCACCTCGCAGCCAAGCCCGACCAGAATGATCCCGGCGAAGTTCGGATGCCCGGCGAAGCCCCACAGCGTGCGCTGCAGGTTCTCGTATCCCTCTCCCGTATCGGCCATGCCGCAGCCGGTCGCGTGGCTCAGTGCCACCACACCGTCCACATTCGGATATTTCTCCAGCATTGCCGGGGTCACGGCATCGGCCAGATATTTCGCCGCCGACGCGGAGCAGTTCACGCTGGTCAGCACGCCGATATAATTCCGCGTCCCGACCTTGCCATTCTTGCGCCGGAAGCCCTGAAAAGTCGCCCGTTCCGCCTCCGGGATATAATCCGTTTCGGCCCGGTCCATGCAGAAAGCGTAATCCCGCTCGAAATCCTTCATCGCGACATTGTGGGTATGCACATGCGCGCCAGGCCGGATGTCCTCGGTCGCGAAACCGATGACCTGATTATATTTCTTCACCGGCTCGCCAACACCAATCCGGCGCGTCGCAATCTTGTGTCCCTGCGGAATAGGCGCGAGCGTCGCCACCATCTCTTCCGGGATCTTGACGTTCGCCGCGATCTCGGAACGCGAGGTGACGACATTGTCCGCCGGGTTCAATCGGACAGTCAGTCTCTGCGCGTCCTGCGCTCCGCCTGCTTCAGCCATCACCAGCACTCCTCTTCTTTAATTATGGTGATGATAGCCCACCACATGTGCCGCGCAAATGCTTGCCGCATGGAAACCCGATGCCGTACTCATGAGCATCAAGAAAATAAAAATCGGGGGAAACATCATGTCAGGACGTTTGACGGGAAAGACCGCGCTTGTAACCGCTTCAGCGCAGGGTATCGGCAGGGCCACCGTCGAGGCTTTCAGCCGCGAAGGGGCAACGGTCATCGCAACCGATATCAATCGGGAAAAGCTCGCCGAACTCGATGGACTCGCAGGCGTCAGCACACGCCAGCTCGATGTCCTTGACGGCGATGCAGTGAAAGCCGCGGCGGCGGAGATTGGCCCTGTGGATGTGCTGTTCAACTGTGCCGGCTTTGTCCATCACGGCTCGATCCTCGATACATCCGACGAGGATTGGGATTTCTCCTTCAATCTGAACGTCAAGGCGATGTTCCGCATGTGCCGGGCCTTCCTGCCCGGGATGATCGAGACCGGAGGCGGCTCGATCATCAACATGTCCTCCGTCTGCTCCAGCCTGAAAGGCATCTCGACCCGTTGCGTCTACGGCTCGAGCAAGGCGGCGGTGATCGGCCTGACCAAATCGATCTCCGTCGATTTCATGAAACAGGGCATCCGCTGCAACGCGGTCTGCCCCGGCACTGTTCAGTCACCGTCCCTGGATGGACGGATCAACGCTTTCGATGACCCGGTGCAGGCCCGCAAGGACTTCATCGCACGTCAGCCACTCGGCCGCCTTGGCACGGCAGAGGAAATCGCGGCGATGGTGCTCTACCTCGCCTCGGACGAAAGCGCCTATACAACCGGCCAAGCATTTGTAATCGATGGAGGCATCCTCAATTGACCGACCTATCCGACTTCAAGGCCGCCGCGGAACGGATCAGCGGCAAGGTTCGCCGCACACCGCTGCTGGACGCCATCGCCCTGAAAAGCGATCCGGCGCCCGGCGCCCGGTTGCTGCTGAAGCTCGAAAACCTGCAACCGACCGGCTCCTTCAAGGTGCGCGGGGCCACGAACACCGTGATGTCCCTCAGCGATGAAGAGCGGGCGCGCGGGCTGATCACGGCCTCCGGCGGCAATCACGGCCTCGGTGTCGCCTTCGGCGCCCGCATGACCGGCTGCCCGGCGGTGATCTATCTGCCCTCGAGCACGCCTCCTTCGAAGGTGGAGAAGCTGAAAGCCCTGGGAGCCGAAACCGTCATCGAAGGCGCTGTCTGGGATGATGCGAACAAGGCGGCCCTCGCCCGCGCCGAGGCGGACGGCCTGACCTATATCCATCCTTTCGCCGATCCGCGCGTCATTGCCGGACAGGGCACCATCGCGCTTGAGCTGCTTGAGGACGCGCCGGAAATCGACACACTCATCGTCGCCATCGGCGGCGGCGGGCTGATCGCCGGTGTCTCGACGGCGGCCAAGCTGCTGAAGCCGGGCATCAAGATCATCGGCGTCGAGCCGACCGGCGCGCCGACCCATCATGCCGCCCGCGCAGCAGGCCATCTGGTGACACTGGACAAGATCGAGACGGCAGCCGGCACGCTGGCGCCGCGCACATCTGCCGAGCTGAATTTCGAGCTGATTTCGAAGAATGTGGACGAACTGGTGCTGGTCAGTGACGCCGAGATGAAGGCTGCCGCCGAATGGCTCTGGGAAGAAACCGGCCTTTCCGCCGAACTGAGCGGTGCGGCGGCTCATGCCGCCCTGATGACCGGCAAGGTATCCGTAGCGGCGGGCAGCACCGTCGCCGTTATTGTCTGCGGCGCCGGCACGGACGGACTGCCCGCAGCCTAGCCTAGTGACCGCCCCCGCCGCCGGCCGCGCCCTGCGGCCGGCGCATCAGCGGGGTGGCCAGCACAAGCAGTACAAACAGACCTGTCATCACCAGAAAAACATCGCCGAAGGCCATCACCGTGGCCTGCTGGCGCACCATGCCCGCGACCTGTGTCAGGGCCGCATCATTTGCTGTCGAACCAAGACTGCCCAGGCTGGCGGCAATATTGTTCAACGTATCCTCGGCCACGGCACGCCCCCAGGCGACATGATCCCGCAGGCGCTGCAGATGCAGGTCCGTGCGATCATTCAGCACCGTGTTGATCACCGCCAGCCCGACCGCCCCACCAAGGTTACGCGTCACGTTGAAGAGGCCTGATGCGTTCTTGATCGTGTGCGGCTCCAGCGTGCCGAGCGAGAGATTGGTGATCGGCACCATGCAAAGCATCAGTGACACGCCACGCAGGATCTGGGGCACGAAGAGTTCCCAGAAGTCCCAATCGGCGGTGATCTTCGACGCTTCCCAGGTACCGATGCCAAAACCGAGAAACCCGATGGCGATCATGATGCGCGGATCGATTTTCGCAGACAGGCGACCGGCAATCGGAGCCGTCAGAAACATGCAGAGCCCGGTGACGAACATGGTCTCGCCGATCATCAGCGCCGAATAGTCCCGGATGCGGGAAAGATAGACCGGATAGAGATAGGTCAGCCCGTACAGACCGATACCCATGACGAAACTGAAGGCGGAACCGGTCGCGAAATTCCGGTTCGCGAAGGATCTGAGATCGACCACGGGCACCGCGGCCGCGAAAGCACGCCAGAAGAAGCCCACGGCGGAAACCACACCGACGACGGTGAAGAAGACGATCTCGTGATCATCGAACCAGTCATTCCCCGGCCCCTCCTCCAGCACGAATTCGAGGCTGCCGAGAAATCCCGCCATGAAGAACAAACCGGACCAGTCGAACCGCTCCAGCAAGGATAGATCCGGCTCGTCGAAATCGATCAGGGAAAAGGTTGCGACCGAGACCAGAATACCCGGCACGACATTGACCAGAAACAACCAGTGCCAGGAGAAGAGCTCCGTCAGATAGCCGCCGATGGTCGGGCCGATGGTCGGCGCCAGTGTGGCGACTAGACCGATGATCGGGCCGACAACCGGCTGCTTGCTGCGCGGAAATATCGTGTAGGCCGTGGCGAAAACGGTCGGGATCATACCGCCGCCGATGAAGCCCTGCAGCGCACGGTAGACAATCATTTCCTCGATCGATCCGGCCGTCGCGCAGAGGAAGCTCATGAAGGTGAAGCCCGCGCAGCATACGGCGAACAGCCAGCGCGTGGAAAACGCCCGGGACAGGAAGCCCGAGAGCGGGATCATCACCACTTCAGCGATCAGATAACTGGTCTGAACCCAGGAAATCTCGTCATTGCTGGCGGAAAGGCCTGCCTGGATCTCACTCAGCGAGGCGGAGACGATCTGGATGTCCAGGATCGCCATGAACATGCCGAAGACCATGCACAGGAAGGCGACAACGCGCCTGACCGGCACTTCCGGCTCTGGCTGTGCTTGCTGCATGCTCATGATCCGGGCCTTCAGTCGCTGGCTTTGGCAGGCAACGTATCCGCCCGGGCCGTCGCGAGACCGCCGGCCGAAGGATCGTCCCGCGTGTCGATGGTTACTTCGACCGACATCCCGGGGCGCAGAACCCGGCCGTCCGACAGCGCGGCATCAAAGCTGACACGCACAGGCAGGCGCTGAACGATCTTGGTGAAATTGCCGGTGGCGTTTTCCGGCGGCAGCAGGCTGAAGACGGAGCCCGATGCGGGCGAGATGCTTTCCACACGCCCCGGGAAGACATGGTCCGGATAGGCATCGACGGCCAGGGACACAGCCTGCCCGACATGCACCAGGGAAAGCTGGGTTTCCTTGAAGTTCGCGTCCACATAGACGTCCCGAAGCGGCACCACGGCGGCAATGCGGGAGCCCGGCTGCACGAACTGGCCGACCTCCACCGCACGGTTCCCGAGGATACCGTCTATCGGCGCCCGGATAACTGTAAAGGACAGGTCCCGTTTCGCCTTGTCGAGCGCCGTCCGAAGCTCGCTCAGGATGTGTTTTTCCTCGGTCCGCTGGGCATCCAGAACCGACAGGTCCGCCTTGGCCGAAGCGAGGCTGGCCCTGGTCGCGGACAGATTTGCCCGGGCGCTATCGCGGGCCGCGCGGGCATTGTCGAGGGACTGGCGGCTGGCATGGTTCTTCGCCACCAGTTTTTCCTGGCGGGCGAAATCAAGAGACGCACGTTCCAGCTCGGCCTTCGCGGACTCGATATTTGCCGCGGCTTCATCGATCGACGCCCTGGACGATTCCTCCTCGACGCCGAAGCGTTCGATGGTCGCTTCCTGAGTCGCGATCTTGTCTTCGGCCGCCTGAACGGCAAGGCGGTAATCGCCATCATCGACCCGCGCGATCACATCGCCCTTGCGGACGGCCTGATTCTCGGCGGCTTCGACGGAAACGATATAACCGGAGATCTTCGCGGACAGCAGGCTGTTATCCGCACCGACATAGGCATCGTCGGTGGAGATTTCGAACCGGCCGACCGTCCACCATTCATATCCGGCAAACCCGCCGCCGGTAAGAACCGCCACGAGCAGCACAAACTGGATGATGCGTTTACGGAGGGAACCACGGCGGCGGGGTGTGCCGTCTGACAAATCAGCGGCTTCTAGGTCAGGGTCAGTGCTCATGATGGGGCTCTATTTTGACTGAACGGTTCGGTCAATTTCTTTATCATTTATATTGACCGAACCGTTCAGTCAATGAAATATTGATATGGTTGCGGAAGAAATGTGCTGCCCGGGTGAAGTTTCGCTATCTTGCCTGCGCTATCGGGTGGCGTCCGCCCGCACAGCAGAGGAGATACAACCTGATGAGCACGTCCCCGCGCCAAGACGACGGCACCGACACGGCAAGCGATCCCGCTGACCAGCCGAAACGCCGGGACATCATCGAAGGCGCCAGAAAAGTCTTTCGCGCCGAAGGTTTCGATGGTGCCAGCATGGGGCAGATCGCCCAGGCGGCCAGCGTCTCGAAAGGCACCCTCTACGTCTATTTCCCGAGCAAGGAAGCCCTGTTCCATGAACTCGTGGTGCATGACCGGCAGGAGTCGGCCGAGCAGATGTTCCGGCTCGACGCCATCACCGATGAAACGGATACCCGGCAGCTCCTGCAGAAACTCGGCGAGAGTTTCGTCAGCATGATGGTCCGCCCGGCGCATATTGCCCTGATCCGCATGGTCATGGGCGCGGCGGAGAAATTCCCCGAGGCCGGACGCACCTTCTACGAAACCGGACCGTGTATCGGCTTCAAGCGGGTTTCGGAACTGCTTGCCCGCGAAGTAGAGGCCGGGCGGCTGGCAATCGATTGCGACCTCGAACTGGCGGCCGCGCACTTCCTCAATCTCTGCCAGGGCAAACTGATAAAGCCCCAACTCTTCTGTCATGGTGGAGAGCCAACAGCCGCAGAAATCTCCGAAACCGTTGCAAGTGGCGTTGACGTGTTCTTGCGCGCCTACGCAGCGCCGGGGAAATAAGCCCCCGGCCGTCAGACATCCGCCCCGGCATAACCGGCGCAGACGATGACATCGCCGACACGCCTGGCATATGTGCGTTTCGGCACCAGATTTCCGGTTATCGGATCCGGCCACATATAAAGCGTCCAGACACCATCCGGATGCGATGCACTCGCTTCGATGATATCCCGGATAAAGAACGTCCCCTTTCGGTCCCGGCTTCCGATGACGTTCTGCCCCTCCGCGCGCTTGTCCGGATGCAGCAGGAGCGTGCCGGTCTCGTCCATGACAAACACATAGAGCCCCATGTCCGGCCGGGCCCAGACCTTGCGCTCACTATGACGCATGGCACCGGGAAACCCGTGCGCGGCAACGGCAGCGGCCGCCAGTTCCACCATTTCGATCACTGCCGCTCGCGTGCCGTATGCTTGCGCCGGAACAGGACCGGGCGCGAACAGCACAGCAAAACCCGCCATGAACAAGAATCGGCCAAGTGCGGAACGCCGGGATAGCTCGGTCATGAAAACACCCTGTGGCTGCCGGACACGTGCGCTTTGGGGAATTAGGAGACGATCACCCAGCAATGGCAAGCCCGGACAAAAAGATAGTGACCCGCTTCAGGAATGCCGGACATCACATGAGGTCCGCTGGACCACCATCCCCGTCATGGAATGACCAGCAATGTGAAATTGCGACCAGTCCAGTCTGTCCACCAGCCGGAGCGCATCGGCGGACGCTCCTCTTCATTGAAAGCACCCGGCATCGCATTGTGCAGGTCTGGCCGAAACGCAGGCAGCGCGACCCGCAGCTCACCTGGTTGAGGGCTGAATTGCGCGCGACCGCCGCCGAGCTCACGTAACTCAGGTTCAGGCGCCCTTGCGGATGACGAAGGTAAAGGCGCCATCCAGCTCGGCCTCGCTGACCAGCTCATGACCGCCGCTATTGCAGAAATGCTTGAAATCCAGCGGTGACGCCGGGTCCGTCGATTGCACGGAGATCAATTGTCCGGGCTCAAGGCCTTTGATGGCCTTGCGGGTTTTCAGCACCGGTAGCGGGCATTTCAGGCCGCTTGCATCCAGGGTCAGTGCCAACTCGCTCATAGATCTCGGTCCCACAGGTGATCACGTTTGTTGCATATTGGGCCGCAGGGGCCGCATTGCCAATCCCGGTGACATCCCGTCCGGCGCCGGTCGGACGGGCATCGGCGATTTCCCGGATGATCTTGGCAAGCAGAACATCCGCGAACGGCGTCGCCTCGTCCGCCACCATGACAAAGGCACCAAGGCCGCCGATCACATCCAGCCGGTAATGCATCTCCAGCGGAATATTTCCCGGCCCCCGATGGCCTCCGCCACGACTCTTTACAGCCAAAGCATTGATGGTGATGCCCGCATCCACCGCCCGGTCGCGCGCCCAGTCGATGGGCCGTCCGCCAATCTGCGGGCCATCGCCGGAAACATCGATAACCATACGCGCGCCCTCATACCCGTTCGTCAGGATCTTGTCCGTGGAATAGGCAATGGCTTCGCTGATTGAATTGTACCCCCAGGCTGCCCTGGGCGCGGAAAGCAACGACTCGCCGAATGCGAGAGCATCGTCCGGGCCGGAAATTTCCCGCCAGTCGACAATCGTGTGCTGGGAGGTCTCGTCACCCCATTCAATATAGCTGACCGCGATCTTGCCCCAGCGCCCGGAAGCAACGGCATCCAGCACGCGCCGGTCAAGAAGCGCGTCAGCATAACCCTGCCGCTGTAACAGAAGTTCGTCATCGTCAATCGAGCCGGAACCGTCAGCCGCAAAAACCAACTCGAGGTCTACTGGTTCGGCGATACCGCAAGGCGCATAAGATGCCACTCCCAACAGCCCCAGAGCGACCGGCAGGCAGCAGCGCATAAAACGAACATGAAGGCTTAACTTATTTGAAAAAAACCAAAACCTACCTGTGGATAACTTTTTTGACCCTATGGGAGCGATAGAAGCTTTAGATATGAGAGATCCTGCTCGCCCCATGGTTACCCGCCCCTTGACATTCAGATTTAAAAGTCAATTCAGGATATCGGTTTAAATTGGAAAAGATTGAAATTATTCACAAGCCATTCACAGTTTGGTATTTCGGCTGTACTGGCGACGCGTGATGTTCGCCTTGAAATCTGGTTTTCAACCAGCGAACAGAAGCAAATATACCGGTCCCTTCGCTTTTTCGAAACATCAAAAAGGCTGGCCCGGAGAGATCGAAATATCAGGGCTTCTAGCCAGACCGCACTCTCTCGTGTAACGGCCGCCGGGCATTGTCATGCCATAAGGCTTTACAGTCGGCCTGTTCAATAATCGGAAGTTCCTGCGGGGATCACTTCTAGGCTTCGTCTTGCAGAACGGACAGGCTGCCCATCCATCGCCAAAAGGTCCGCCTCCGCCTCGAGCCGGACCGGCTCCCTCACCCAATAAGGGAAATCTATTTGCAAAACCAGACGGTCGCCACCGTCAGTTACCCGCTGCAGCTCACGTCTGTAGCGGTTTTGGTCGACATAGCTGGAAAAAGCACCGGTAACGGCCATGCGAATACGGTACTCACCTCTCTCCGCAACACTCATCCGGCCGAAGCAAGCCGCGCCCTTGAAAACTTCGACATCCGGCGGGATGGGAACCGGACTACCGCATTCACCACTCACCGGATCCCGGGGGGAAATCGAGAGACTTATCAAACCGGCCGCATTCCCGCCGGGGCCCTCCGTCCTGTCATCAAGCGCCGCAGGCCACAGAGCCAGGCCAGCGAGCGTGGCAAGCAACAGAATGCAAAGACCACCTATTGCAACAGTGAAAGCTCTTAGCTTGCTGTGTCCTGAAGTCTTTCGCTTCCACTCAGGCGGCTGCGGCAACAGACGTTCTGCCTCTTGCCGCCCGAGGCATATCTCCAGCGCATCACGCGCGCCTGTCACCGGCACAGACTTCCAGCCGTCCGTATCGGCGATGGCTTCCGTTCCATG
This sequence comes from uncultured Nisaea sp., assembly GCF_963974195.1. NCBI lineage: Bacteria > Pseudomonadati > Pseudomonadota > Alphaproteobacteria > Rhodospirillales > Thalassobaculaceae > Nisaea > uncultured Nisaea sp. The sequence goes on along the minus strand of NZ_CAXBDC010000041.1, from coordinate 2,685 downwards.
CGGGTGCAGGAAGATGCCCGCCCCCTGATCCGGAGCGCCGGCCCGGGCCAGTTTCTCGGCAACATGCGAGACTGGCGTCACCTTCAGGTTCCGGTCCAGACCGCCCGTGACCAGAATGGTTTGTGCTGCCACATCCCCCGGTTTCGCCAGGGCACCGAAAAGATGAAAAGCATGCGCCAGGAACATTCCCAACTGCCAGCTCTCTCCCGCCTCTATCGGTGCGGTGACATCCGTACGGTAGACCGGGTGCCCCGTCATGCGCTCCACAACGCCTGTGGGCTCGCGCACGAAGGCATCGTAGGCCGGGCTGACCGGCAAGGCCGTGAAGGATCCGCCAACACAGATGACGGAGCGGACCGCCGGATTTTCGCGCGCAATGTTCTGGACCTCTACCGGCCCGCGCGTTGTTGCGATCAACACCCTGATCAGCGGCACCGTCGCCATCAGGCCAGCAGAAACCGGCTGTCCGGGTCACGAAACAGGTGAAGCAAAGGATCATCGGACGGCAGCATAAGCTGGATGCCGCCATCCGCGCTTTCGGGCAAAGCCCGCATCACCGTCTCGCCCGCTTCGGGAAGGCCAATCACAAGGCGCGGCATGTCACTGCCCTCATCCAGACGCTCCACGATGAAATATGCCACCCCGCCGGTTTCATAGGCGGCTTCCAGACGCATTCGGAACGCATCCGTTTCACGAACGGCCAGGGCGCCGTCACTCGCGGCAGCGACGGCAGGCAGATGCCCGAGAGCAAACCGGTGCACCAACGCCATAAGAGCCACCCTGACATCCGCACGGCGTGTTGCCATGTCCATGACGCGCCGCCCCGTAGCGCTTTCCGGGTCGGCAAGACATTGAACGAAAGCCGCGAACGAAAGCGGCTTGTCCCCTGTGCCGGTGTCCTCTGCTTCAGGGGATTCTGAAAGCCAGAGACGGATATCCCGATCAGCGGAACTGGCGGTGAAAAGCGCCTTGGCAAATCCGTCATCGTCCCCGGGGCGCTTTGCTTCGGTCATGCCGTCTCCCGATAAAGCGCGGAGAGCGCGGCATGGAAACGGCGGCAATCCTCTTCAAACACCTGTTCCGCGGGAATCAGGCTGAAATGACGTTCCAGCGCGGCAAGAAACGCGCGCAGCTCTTCCCCGCAGGCCCGCATCAGCGGCTCACATGCCGTGGCGGCCTCCATGATTTCGGGCTCGCATACCCGCTCTTCCTCGAAACCGCGCCGGTTCACCTTGGCGAAGGCCAGACGGGAAGCCTTGAAAAGCCCGGCTTCCGGCATTGTCTCCGGATCACCGTCAACAGCGCCCCGCAGCAGACGGCCAATCGCCCCGCCCGGGCGCAACGGGACGACATTGTCGGCAAAGTCAGCTTCAGGCTCGTTGATCCGGTTCCGCAATGCCAGGGCGACTTCCGGGAAGAGATCGAATCCGATCTCGAAAGCTTCGGGCCGCGCATTCCGGAACAGGATAAACATCAGGGCTTGCCGGACTTTCCTGATTTGCCCCGTCAAGTCCTGGAAATCGGCTGTTGCGGCGCTGTAATCCTCGACCGGTTTCTGATCGATCAACATATCGACGGAAGCACGCGGCTGCGCCGCCTGTCTTTTCCGGACAGCCTGGACGATCCGGGCCTGATGCGCGCCGAAACATTCCGCCCTCAATATGGTCAAAGGCAGAATGGCGGCCGCATCGCCCGCTTCCATCATCAGCTCAAGCCGCGTGCCCTCACGTTTGTTGATGGCCTTCAACCGGTCGGCTGGAGGCAGGGCCAATTCCGCAAGCACGGACCGTCGGCCGTCGGTCACTTCCAAAGCGCTGCAGATCTCCCCCGGATCGACCTCCCCGGCATCCCGGGATGAGCCGATCGGCGCCGCCGCATCGATGGCAAGCCGGTCGGCGGCCGCCTTCAGCGCCAGTCGCAGATGCAGAAAGTTGATCGCAACCGTCCGGAATCCCTTGAAATCGCTACCCGCGCGCCTGTCGGAACAGCACTCCTCCCAGAAGGCGAGCACTGTGCGGTCATCGATTGCATCGGCACTGACCCGCCGGTCCGTTCTGTCCGCGATGAAGCTGCACATCGCGTTGAATTTTCGCTCATACTGCTGCGACGGCAGGTGGTCTTTCAGGAAGTCATAGAGCCTCCGGGACAGTCCATTGGCAAAGGCCTGCATGTCTTCCCGGTCCTTCGGGCCGGACAGGAAAGCGGATATGTCATCATCCAGCTCGGAAAATCCGAGCGCGGTGACGCAGAAATCCAGCAACGCCGCCAGAAAGGGCATGCGTCCGTAGCTCACCCTGAACACCGGCCCGGGATAACTGATGATCAACTCATCCGCTCCCGCCTCGATCTCCCTTGGCGCTGTGCTGCGTCCCGCAGCCGAGAGAGCGGCTGCCCTGTAGGCACCAGACGTCGCGGCCCGGACACCCCAGAAGAAACCGACATAGCCGTGACGGCCGGAAAGCTGGTCCGCGGCCGCGATCAGATAAGCGAGTTCAAGAAGAGGCTTTCCATAAGCCCTGGCGGCGATGGTCTGAACCAGAGTCCGGCGGGTCCGCGCATCATAACGCCCGCCATCGTCACCAGACGCATCGAGCACGGCGGCAAGCGCCGAGGCCAGCTCGTTGCTGATCTCGGTCCTGAGACCAGATGCGCTGCCACCGAAATCCAAAATCGGCACTGGACTTA
>NZ_CAXBDC010000040.1:0-37341 GCF_963974195.1 uncultured Nisaea sp. | reverse complement strand
TCGAAGCAGAAATTCTGCAGCTCCTCGCCCCGGGCGAACCGGTCGAGATTGGCGGCGACGAAAGCCCAGCGGCGGTTGGCCATCTCGTTGCTCCAGGCCGAGTTGTGCGGCGACATGATGATGTTGTCGAGCTTCTGGAACGGGAATTTGGACGGCCAGGGATTGGGATCTTTCTTCGACGGGTAGGTGTACCAGACATCGATGATGCCGCCCCGGATCTGCTTGCTGGACAAGGCTTCGTAAAGCGCCGCCTCGTCGACCACCGCCCCGCGGCCGACATTGCAGATCACCGCGTCGGATTTCATTTTGCCGAAGGCTTCACTGTCGATCATGCTGCGGGTGTCGTCGTTCAGCGGTGCCGTGACGATGACGAAATCGCTCTCCGCCAGCAGCGTGTCCATATCGTCGAGAGTGCCGTACCAGTCGACCACACCCGGTTCGTCCCGTTTGGTGCGGGAGAGCGCCATGACCCGCATGTCGAAGGCCTTGCAGCGCTTGGCGACTTCCCGGCCGATATGCCCGTAGCCGACGATACCGACGGTGGCGCCACGCATCTCGCGGTGCATCGGGCCCTTCGAGATGTCCCGGCCGTTGAAGGATTTCTCCTTCATCACTGGATGGGTCTCGCGCATCAGGCCGGTCTGGAATTCCAGCATGCCGGCGAGCACGTGCTCGGCGATCGTGGTCTCGTGCTCGAAGGTGTTGCAGACCACTGTGCCCGCCGGGATCTTCTCCGGCCCGGTCCAGTCGAAACCGGTGAAGGGGATCTGGAACAGCTTCAGCGGAATGCCCTGGGGCAGATCCGGCACGCCGCCGCCGACCAGCACCTCCACGGTGGCAATCCGCTCGCGGAAGGCATCCTCGCCATCATCCTTCGACCAGGTCTCGATTTCCCAATCCGTTTCCAGGTTGTTCTTCAGCATCTCGTAGCGCGGGCTGCCTTTCGGCTGGGTCAGGAGCAGGCGATGGGTCTTCGACACGGGATATCTCTTTCTCGGCACGGATAATGGAACGGCGCGGGGCCAGGTTCCGACATAGACCGGCGGCGGATGACGGGCAAGAGCCGACGGTTGCACGATTGTCGGCGAGCAGCGCGATCAATGCCGGAACGGGTATTCTGCATATCGCAATATTCGTGTGCAGGCCGGGCCGGAATGGATCACACTCGGGTGTTTTCACGTACGCATTCAGAGGGTGACATGGCCGAGCAGGAACCGACCTCCATGACATGGCAACAGGGCGCGGCGAAAGCCGGCGCGGCCGCATGCGGCAATGCCGACGCCAGCCGGGCGGCGCTGGATATCCTTGAGGCGGGCGGCAATGCCATCGATGCGGCGGTCGCGGCCGCCTATGTCATGGGTACGGTGGAGCCGCTTGATTCAGGCATCGGCGCCGGTGGCTTCATGATCATGCATGACGCCACTTCCGGGCAGACCGAAGCCATCGATTTCCTCGGCGTGGCCCCGATGGCGGCGCGCTACGAGCTCTATGCCTCAACGGATACCAACAACGAATACATCGTCCGGGTGAAGGGCCGCGAGAATGAGCGCGGCCATCGTTCGGTCGGGGTTCCGGGATCGGTGCGCGGACTTGGCGAAGCCCAGGCGAAATTTGGCAAGCTGGCGATGGCTGACGTGCTGGAGCCTGCGATCAGGCTGGCGGAAGGCGGCTTCCGGGTCGGGCACAAGGCGGCCTTGCGCATGGCCCGGACGGAAGAGCTGCTGAACCTCACCGAGGCGACGCGCAAACTTTTGCTGAAACCGGATGGCAGCCTCTACCGGGCCGGTGACGAGATGGCCAATCCGGAATATGGCCAGTCCCTGCGGATGATAGCGAAAGACGGGCCGGACTGTTTCTACAAGGGCGCGCTCGCGGATCTGCTGCTGGCGGAGATGGAGGCCCATGACGGCTTCCTCAGCCGCGCCGATCTGGAAAATTATGAAGCGATCTGGCGCGCCCCGGCGACAGCCCGGTTCAAGGGGCACGATGTCGCGACCATGCCGCCGCCGTCATCGGGCGGGCTGGTTTTCGCCGGGCTGGCGGCGCTGGAGCGGGAGAGCGTCACGGACGGCGCGCATTACGATCTGCTGGCAGGCGCGATGCTGGAGATGTTCCGGAAGCGGGCCGCCGGGTATGGCGACCCGGCCTTCGTGACGGTGGCGGCCGGGGAGTCGAGCGAGACCACGAGCCTCGCCGTGATCGACAAAGACGGCAATGCGGCCTGCATCACCTATTCCAACAACAATCATTCCGGTGTCGTGCTGCCGGGAACCGGTATCCTGCTGAACAACCAGATGATGCTGTTCAGCCCCTGGCCCGGCAACCCGAACGAGGTTGTCGGCGGCAAGCGCCCGGTCTCCAGCATGATGCCGAGCCTGATGTTCCGGGACGGCAAGGTGCGCATGGCCATCGGCGCATCCGGCTCGACCCGGATTCCGACATCGATCATGCAGGTGCTGTTCAACCGCCTGGTGCTTGGCGACAGCTTGCCGGACGCGGTCGGCCGTGCCCGGCTGCATGCGGAGACGGAGACGCTGCTGGCGGATGCCGAGCTTGAGGAGACCGTCGCCGGTATCGCCAAGGCGCGCAAGCTGCAGCTCAAGCTCAGCCCGGGCCGGGACCCGATGCTGGCTTCGGTGCAGGCGGTCGCGGTGAATGATGACGGCACGGTTGCCGCCGTCGGCGATCCCCGGGCGAAAGCCTCGGGGATGGTGTGCTAACGGGCGTTTAGCTGCCGCTGTTATCCGCCGCGAAATCGGCCTGCATGCGTTCTTCCAGCTTCAGGAGATCTTCCGGCGGCTGCAGGCCTTCGGCGCGCATGGTGTTGAGAATACGCTGGAGCTGTTCCCAGGCCTCGCGCAGGTCCGTGGTGTCTTCCTCAACGGATTCCAGAAGCAGCTGCGTGCTCATGGTCAGATCGTCCTGTGGCATGGTGTGCTCCTGTTTGCCGGGTGGGACCGGATATCGTCAAAGTGTACTCTGGTCCGTGCATGCGGAACAGGCGAATGAAGGACAGCCCTTATGACGCAAAGCAGCGGATCGGTGACCCTGATACTGGGTGGCGCCCGCTCGGGCAAGAGCCGCCATGCTGAAACTATCTGCCGCAAGACGGGCCGCGCATTGATCTATGTCGCCACGGCCGAAGCGCATGACGACGAGATGAAAGCCCGCATCGCGCAGCACCGGGCGGATCGTGCGGCGGATGGCTGGCGGACCGTCGAGGAGCCGAGGGATCTGGCGGCTGTATTGCTGCGGGAGGCGGGGCCGGACACCGTTCTGCTTGTCGACTGCCTGACGCTGTGGCTGACGAACCATCTGCTTGCGGACGCGGATATGGACGCGGAGATCGACCGGCTTTGTGCGGCTGTCAGTGCGGCGGCGGGAGATGTGGTGCTGGTCGCCAACGAGGTCGGGTTTGGTATCGTTCCGGAGAACAAGCTGGCCCGCGCTTTCCGCGATCATGCGGGGCGTCTCAATCAGCGCATCGCGGCGATAGCGGACAGGGTAACCCTGGTTGTTGCCGGACTTCCGGTTCAGGTAAAGGGAAGCTGACGGGGCAGGCGGCTCACTCAGAGGCCAGCCGGTCTAGAAAAATGTCCATTCACCGGACAGCCCGCGCACGCGCAGGACCGAAACCAGATAGATAGCGGCCAAAACGGCAATCACGGCGACAGCGGGAAGATCCAGCGTGCCGTGCGAGACAGCCTTGTGGCCCAGCCACAAAACCAGACACGGCGCGGCAATCCACGTCGTGGTTCTGACCCAGAGACGGCTTGCCTTTATGGCGTGCCGTCTGCGTGTGAAATAGCGCCGCCCCATCAGCAAACCTTTCAAACGTAAATGAAGAGACGATTTAACCAATTAAACGACATGTGTTTACGTGTTGTAAATTAAAATCGGAAGGCGTAGAATCGTATGTGGTGAGTCCCTTAGCCGAATTCTCCTTGTGAGAACTCACTTGAATCGAACGGCCCGGTCGTCATGACCGGGCCGCTTTTTTGTCTCCGATACGTCCTGCCGGTTGTCGCCCGCCGCACCGTCCGACGATAGAATTTGCTGGAAACAGCACCGGAAATGGTGTCAGTCGGCCGGACTCTGGCAACCGGCGGAAACGGGCGACATGATCGAAGCGGCATTGCAAAGCACGGCTGGCATTCTCTGCCTTGCACTGGTGCTCGATGCGCTGATCGGTGATCCCCCTGCATTGTGGAGGCGGCTGCCGCACCCCGTGGTTCTGTTCGGCGCCCTGATCGGCTGGGGCGAGGCGCGCTGGAACCGGGTTGATGCAGGCGATGCCGCCCGCCGTCAGGGCGGCGTCCTGCTGGTGGTTCTGTTGCTCCTCGCAGCGGCGCTGACTGGCTGGCTGCTGCATCGTCTCGTTTCCTTCGTGAGCTACGGCTGGTTGCTGGAAGCGGCGATCGCGTCCGTTTTTCTGGCCCAGAGAAGCCTGCATGATCACGTCATCGCGGTGGCGAAGGCATTCGAGGCGGATGGCTTGCCGGGCGCCCGCCGGGCTGTTTCCATGATCGTCGGACGGGATCCGGAGCAGCTGGACGAAGGCGGTGTCAGCCGGGCCGCCATCGAGACGGCGGCGGAGAATTTTTCCGACGGCGTGGTGGCACCGGCTTTCTGGTATCTGCTCGCCGGTCTGCCGGGGTTGCTTGCCTATAAAGCGTTGAACACCGCGGACAGCATGATCGGCCACAAGAATGCCCGGTATCAGGAATTCGGCTGGGCCGCTGCCCGGCTGGACGATCTGGCGAACCTGATCCCGGCCCGCTTCTCCGCAGCATTGATCTGGGCCGCTGCGTTCGTCACACCGCGCGGTCATGCCCGTTCATCATTCCGGGCCACCCTGCGGGATGCCCGGCTGCACCGCTCACCCAATGCGGGTTGGCCGGAAGCGGCAATGGCGGGCGCACTCGGCCTGCGCCTTGCCGGGCCGCGCGTCTATAGCGGCAAGAAGGTGGAGGATGCCTGGATGGGGGCCGGCGGCGCGGATGCAGGCATGGGCGATATCCGCCGGGCCCTCGTCCTGTTCCGGCTGGCCTGCGGCACGCTGATCCTGCTGACGGGCGTTCTGTCTCTCGCCGGATAGCCCGCCCCGCGCGGACGGCCTAGAATTCGTGCCGGTCGATCACCATCGGCTCGTTCTTGGCGTCTTCCGCCCAGGTTTTCATGGCGGGCAATTCCCAGACCGCTTCGGCATAGGCCGCGGCTTCGTCCGTCAGCTCGACGCCGTAGGTCCGGAAGCGGGAGACCACGGGGGCGAACATCGCGTCCGCTATGGTGAAATGGCCGAACAGGAACGGCCCGTCGGCGGGATCGGTGACCCGGCGGCGGTGATTGCGCCAGATCGCGGTGATCCGGTTGATGTCTTCCTGTACGCCTGGCCCGCGTCCCTGACCCGGGAAGCTGGAGCGGACATTCATCGGCATGTTCTGCCGAACGGCGCTGAAGCCGGAATGCATTTCGGCGGAAACCGACCGGGCCCGCGCGCGGGCAACCGGATCCTTCGGCCAGAGACCGGCTTCCGGATGTTTCTCCGCCAGATACTCGCCGATGGAGAGGCTGTCCCAGACCGTCAGCTCGCCGTCCTTCAGAACCGGAACCCGGCCCGACGGGGAGTGCCGCAGGATTTCCTGCCGCGTGTTCGGCGTATCGAGCGCGATCACGGTCTCTTCGAACGGGATGTCGCATGCAGTCATCATCAGCCATGGCCGCAACGACCAGGACGAATAATTCTTGTTTCCAATGATGAGGCTGTACGGCGCCATGACGGTTTCCTCCGGACTTTGTTGCCGCCATTTGAACCGGCCCGGCCCCGGCGCGCAACCTCTGTCATGCCGTGCGTGCAAGCTCTGTCGTGCCGTCACCGTCTGTTCCGGCGCCTCCCTGGCCCGTTGCGGCGCTTGAGCAGGCCCCTCCGGCGGGATAGAACGGGTGGATTGTCTCTTATCAGGAGCCTCCCATGCCGTTCCGCCTCGTTGCCAAAGCAACCCCGAAATCCATTCCGCTCACCCCTGTCAGCACGGCCACCCTGCCGGGCTGGCTGAAAGGATCGGACGCACGGATCGCACGCTGGATCGGCGAATCGGATTTCACGGCGGCACCCGGGACGACCTGCTTTCTGCCGGATGCGGATGGCGGGCTCGCGCGGGTGCTGTTCGGCGTCGAGGAGCAGGAAGAGCCGGGCGGCGGGCTCTGGGATCTGGCGCCTCTGCCGGCGGCTTTGCCGAAGGGCCGCTATTATCTCGATGCGGAGCTGAGCCCCGCAGCGGCAACCAGTGCCGCGACGGGATGGGCGCTGGCGCATTACCAGTTCGACAAGTTCAAGGAAAAGACGAGCTTCAAGGCGGAGCTGGTCTGGCCGGACGGTGCGGACCAGGACGAAGTGCGCCGGATTGCCGAGGCGACCGGGCTGGCCCGTGATCTGATCAACCGGCCGGCCAACGACCTCGGCCCGGAAGAGCTTGCGGATGCGGCGGCCGAGCTTGCCAAGGCCTATAAAGCGAAGATCGAGATCATCGAGGGCGAGGCGCTTCTGGCCGGGAATTTCCCGATGATCCACGCCGTCGGCCGAGCCGCAGACCGGGCGCCGCGGCTGATCGATATCCGCTGGGGCAAGAAGAGCCATCCGAAGGTGACGATTGTCGGCAAGGGCGTGATCTTTGACAGCGGCGGTCTGGATATCAAGCCTGCCTCGGGCATGCTGATGATGAAGAAGGATATGGGCGGGTCGGCCCATGCGCTGGGCCTCGCCAAGCTGGTCATGGATGCCGGCCTGCCGGTCCGGCTCCGGGTGCTGGTGCCGGCGGTGGAGAATGCGATCTCCGGCAACGCCTTCCGGCCGATGGATATCCTGCCGTCGCGCAAGGGGCTGACCGTCGAGGTCGGCAATACCGATGCCGAAGGCCGTCTGGTGCTGGCCGACGCGCTGACCGAAGCGGATAGCGAAGCGCCGGAGATGATCCTCGATTTCGCCACCCTGACCGGTGCCGCCCGGGTGGCGCTCGGCACCGATCTGCCGGCGCTGTTCTGCAACGATGACGACCTTGCCGCCGATCTTCTGGAAGGAGGGCTGGAGGCGCGGGATGCGCTCTGGCGGCTGCCGTTGCACAAGCCGTATCGGGACATGCTGAAATCGCCGAACGCGGATCTTTCCAGCACCGGATCCGGCGGGTATGGCGGCGCGATCACGGCCGCGCTTTTCCTCGAGCACTTCGTTTCGCCGGAGACACGATGGGCGCATGTCGACGTCATGGCCTGGAACCTGAAATCCCGGCCGGGCCGCCCCGAGGGCGGGGAAGCCATGGGTATGCGGGCTTTTTATAAAATGTTACGTAAACGTTATGGTTAACGGGCGGTTAATCCACGTTTTGCGAACGATCTTTCATTGCGCGGTGCGGTTGTTGCCTGTATTGTCAAATCGATTTCGTAACAAACTGGGTTATGCTGGTACCGGATATGGCCGCCGATTCGATACAAGCCCTTGGCATTTGGCGTAAAGCCCTGGTCGAAAGCGTCCGGCGCGATACGCCGGACCTGACCGCCCGGCAACTGGCGGTGCTGCTGACCGTCTATATCGAGAATCCGCCGCACACGGTGCGCGGTCTCGCCGCCACCCTGAACGTTTCGAAACCGGCCATTACCCGGGCGCTTGACCGTCTTGGAGAATATGGTTTCGTGCGCCGCCGCCCGGACGAGACGGACCGGCGCAGCGTGCTGGTGCAGCGGACCGTGAAGGGCTCCGTCTTCCTGACCGAGTTCGGCGACCTTGTCGTCAATGCCTCGAGCGGAACCCGGTTCGACCAGGCAGAAGCGGCCGACTGACGCCGGCCGCTCTTTCCCTCTCAGTCCCTAATACTGGACCTTCGGGTCAACCAGATTGTCCGGCGCCTCGCCCCGGAACACCTTGCCGATCGCATCGGCAACCTGGTCGGCCGCGCTGGTGGGGTTGGTCTGGGCCGAGACATGCGGCCAGAGATCGACCTTCGGATGCTCCCAGAACGGGCTGTCCTGCGGCAACGGTTCGGTACGGAACACATCGAGGGCAGCATGGGCGATATGCCCGCTGTCCAGCGCCGCCAGCAGATCCTCCTCGACCACATGACCGCCCCGGCCCGAATTGATCACGAAGGCGCCTTTCGGCAGGGCCGCGAGGGTCTGCGCATTGATCACACCCTCGGTCGCCTTGGTCAGCGGCAGCAGGCAGCAGAGGATTTCGGTCCGGGCCAGGAAGTCCGTCAGCTGGTCTTCGCCGTAATAACTCTTCACGCCGTCGATCTGTTTCTCCGTCCGGCTCCAGCCGGCGGTATCGAAGCCGAGCGCGGCGATCTTCGAGGCCGCATCCGCACCCAGCGCCCCAAGACCAAGAATGCCGACCTTGCGGCTCGCCGTATCTGGCGCCGGCAGGGATGTCCAGGTCTTGCTCTTCCGCAGCGCTTCATATTCCGGCGCCTGCCGGTGATAGCGCAGCACATGCAGCAACACCCACTCGCTCATCGCCTGGGACATCCAGGGATCGACCAGCCGCATGATCTGCGCGCCTTCCGGCAGGGTGGGATCGGCAAAGATATGGTCCACACCCTGACCGAGCGAACAGATGCATTTCACATTCGGCATGCCGTCCAGCGTGCCCTGCGGCATCTTCCAGGCGAGCACGAACTCGATATCGTCGGGATTGCCGACCTCGGGCCATGTACGGAAATCGAGATCGGGAATCCGCTGCTTGAGCATTTCATCCCAGGCGGGAGCGGAATCGCTGGTGGACCGGAATAAAACGGCTGGCATGGAAGTCTCCGGAAATCTGTTCATCAGGGCGGGGATTCGGTCCTAGCACGGAGTGGCGCCGGGGCAAAGCTGGACGGAGCGAGCGGCGTGGTTTCACCATGCTCAGATCGTCAGCACTCCTCATCGTTTTCCCGGCCGCAGAGCCGGGATCTGGCTGTCATAGAGCGCGCCCGTCATGATGAGGTCCCGGATCAAGTCCGGGAAACGGAAATCGGATCAGCCGTTCAGGATCTTCAGGGCGGCGTCGTGCACCCGTTTGTCTCCGGCGGCACAGATCCGGTTGGTCGAGCCCGGCGCCGGGCGCCTGCCTTCCCAGTCGGTGACGATGCCGCCTGCGGCCTCGATCACGGGGACCACAGCGAGGAAGTCATAATCCTGTAGCCCGGCTTCGACGCAGAGATCGACATGGCCGCCCGCCAGCGTCGCGAAATTGTGGCAGTCGCCGCCATAGACCTGATAGCGCGTTCCGGCGCAGAGCTTGGCATAGATCTCTTCGGTGCCCTCGAACATGGCTGGCGAGGTGGCGGCGAGGATGGCGTCGGAGAGCTGGGGGCAGGCGCGGACCTCGACCGGGGAGCCGTTCATCCGGGCCATGTAGTCCCGGCCGCCGATCCAGCGTTCGTCCAGGACCGGCATGTCGATCACGCCAAGCACCGGGGCGCCGTTCTCGACCAGGCCGATCAGGGTGCCGAAGCGGGGGCTGCCGGTGATGAAGGCCTTGGTGCCGTCGATCGGGTCGAGCGACCAGACGAATTCGGCATCCTCACGGAGCTTGCCATATTCCTCGCCGGCGATGCCGTGCTCCGGAAAGCGTTCCTCGATCAGCGCGCGCATGACGCGCTCCGCGCCACGGTCGGCCACGGTCACCGGGCTTTCGTCGGCCTTGGCTTCGATATTGACGCCGAAATTGTGGTAGCGGCGGATGACGCCGCGGGCGGCATCGGCGAGAGAGGCGGCGAAGCTGGCAAGCTCTGAGGTGGAAGGCCGTGTCACGTTTTATCTCCCAAAATGAAAAAGCCGGGCCACAGTGCGGCCCGGCTTGATTCATAAAATCAGTCGGTGATCAGCCGCCGGAAGCAGCTTTGAACGCGTCTTCCGCAGCCTGGATTTCCTCGGCCGTTGGCAGCGCTGCCGGGCTGTCCGCGAGCGTGCGCAGATAAGCGACGAGATCCGCGCGCTGGGAAGCCTTCTTGATACCGGCGAAGCCCATCTTCGTGCCCGGCGCATAATCCTTCGGCTTCTTCAGGAAATGGTTCAGCGATGAATAGGACCAGTGGTCGTTCTCGCCGGAGGACAGGAGAGCATCGGAATAGGAGAAGTCGGCATGGTGCCCCTTGGCGGCCATCACGACACCGTAGAGGTTTGGGCCGACCTTGTTCGGGCCGCCCTTGGTGAAGTCATGGCAGGCCGCGCATTTCTTCGCGATCTTCTGGCCGGAGGCCGGGTCGGCGCTGGCGAGGAGGCCGAGGATCGGCTCGATCGGAGCGGGGCCGGCCGGCGCGGCAGCAGCGGTGGCGCCGCCTTCGGGGAGTTCGACCGTATAGGCGTTGGTTTCAAGATGCTCGGGGTGCACCAGCACGCCCGCGAACTTGCCGACGCCCATCAGGAGCAATCCGCCACACAAAACGCCCGCGGCCAGCTTGTTGAATTCCAGAGAAGATGACATGCCGAACCTCGTTCCGCCTTTGTTTCCCGCCGCGTCAGCTCCCGGAAAGGCTCCGCGCGGCCCAGCTATCTCACATCAGACTGTTTCGCCAAATTAGGCAGGCGACAGCCCTTTAACAGTTTCCTATAAGGTTCCGCCCTCTAAGACGCAAGTCCGTACATTCGTTCGCGTGCGCAGAGGGCGGCCTGACCGCGCGACATTTCGCCGCAATAAATGGTAACAAATGCGACGTCCGGCCAGGAGTGGAATTTAGAAGTGCGAGTGTCACATGGCTGAAAACAAAGCGCCGTCTAACCCGATTGTCCTGATCCCCGCCCGCATGAAGTCGGAGCGGCTGCCGAACAAGCCGCTGGCCGAGATTGCCGGGTTGCCGATGATCGTGCAGGTGCTGCGCCGGGCGGAGGAGGCCGCTCTCGGCCGTGTCGCGATCGCCTGCGCCGAGCAGGAAATCGCCGACGCGGTACGCGATCATGGCGGGGAAGCGGTGCTGACCGACCCCGGCCACCCTTCCGGCTCCGACCGGATCTGGGAGGCGCTGCAGACGCTCGATCCCGGCGGCAAACACGACGCCATCGTCAATATCCAGGGCGATCTGCCGGTGCTCGATCCGGCGGTGCCGCGCGCGGCGCTGGCCATGCTGGACCGGGCGGAGGTGGATATCGGCGCGCCTGCGGCGCTGATCGTGGACGAGGACGACATCACCAATCCGAGCGTGACCAAGCCGGTGGTGGCCTGGGAGGCGGATGGCAGCCGGGGCCGGGCGCTGTATTTCAGCCGCGCCACGGTGCCTCATGGACCGGGACCGCTGTTCCATTTCATCGGCCTCTATGCCTATCGCCGCAGCGCGCTGGAGCGTTTTGTCGCGCTGCCGCCGTCGGCGCTGGAGTTGCGCGAGAAGCTGGAGCAGCTCCGGCCGCTGGAAGCGGGCATGCGGATCGACGTGGCCCGCGTTGACACGGTTCCGCTCGGTGTCGATACTCCGGCGGACTTGGAAAAAGCCCGCAAAATTCTTGAAAAATCCTGAACCCGAAAGTTTTCGACCCGTGTCCGAGCAAAAGCAGAAAATCGCCTTCCAGGGCGAACTAGGCGCCAACTCCCACATGGCCTGTCAGGCCGTCCGCCCCGACCTGGAGCCGCTGCCCTGCCCGAGCTTTGAGGACATGCTGGATGCGGTGAAGAATGGGGACGCGCTGTGCGCCATGGTGCCGGTGGAGAATTCCGTCGCGGGCCGTGTGGCGGACATTCACCATCTGCTGCCGGAATCCGGCCTCTACATCATCGGCGAGCATTACCAGCGCATCAATGCCATGCTGCTCGGCGTGCCCGGCACGAAAATCTCGGACGTGAAGGAGATCCGCTCCCATGTCCACGCGCTGGCCCAGTCCCGCAAACTGATGGCCGAACTCGGCGCCCGTCCGGTACAGCATTCCGATACCGCCGGTGCCGCCCGCTCCATCGCCGAGCTGGGCGACAAGACAATCGCCGCCATCGGCCCGAAACTGGCGGCCGAGATCTATGGTCTGGAAATCCTGCGCGAGGGCGTCGAGGACGCGGAGCACAACACCACCCGTTTCCTGGTCATGGCCCGCGAGAGCGAGGTGCCGCCGGCCAATAACGGTCCGTGCGTGACCACTGCGATTTTCCGGGTGCGCAGCGTGCCTGCCGCGCTCTACAAGGCGCTCGGCGGTTTCGCCACGAACGGCATCAACCTGACCAAGCTGGAATCCTATCTGGTCGATGGCAGCTTCTCGGCGGCGCAATTCTATGTCGACGCCGAAGGCCATCCCGAAGAGACCCCGCTGAAGCTGGCGCTGGAGGAATTGCAGTTCTTCTGCCCGAAAGGCGCGGTCAAGATCCTCGGCACCTATCCGGCCCATCCGTTCCGGCTGGAGCAGGCCAAGAACGGCAACTGACCTGCCGGAAACCAACACCGCAAGACAGCAAAACCGTAAACCAAGGGAGCATCACATGCCTTACGCCATCATCGCCCGGGACAAGCCCGGCGCCCTCGACAAGCGCATGGAACACCGTCCGGCGCATATCGAATATCTGAAGTCCAAGCTGGACTTGATCATGGCCGGCGGCGCCACCACCGGCGGGCCGGACGACAGCATGGATGGCAGCGTCCTGATCCTCGACACCGAGGACCGCGCCGTGGCCGAGGATTTCGCCAAGAATGATCCGTTTGCTCTGAACGGCGTTTTCGAGGCGGTCATCGTGACCCCGTGGCGCAAGACCATCTGGGACAAGGCGCTGCAGGGCTAAACTGCAGCTTGCACTGCCGTCACCACCATCACTTTCCACCGTTATCCCGGCGCAGGCCGGGGTAACGGTCCGAGCTGTGTTCCTAAATCGCCGCCGCCCGCGTTCCGCGCCAGACGATCCAGGTGAACAGGAACATGTTCGCGAACAGAGACGTCGAGAAAAGCGCCGCTATCGGATCCCCGAGTTCCGGGTTCGAGCCCGAATAGATCAGGTGCAAGCCGACGATCATGCCGATCAGGGCAATATGCGCCACCGCCGCATGGATCTTCGGCAGCAGGCCCTCGGCCGCGCCCGGCCAGAGTTTGTAGAACGCGGCATAGAGCATCATCCCGACCCAGCCGAACAACATGAGATGCGCGTGCGTCGGCATCTGCCCGTGATCCTGTGACGCTGCCATGTGAATGCCGAGGGCCATGCCGGCGATGGCATAGAGAACGGACGCCCGGACGAAATGGGCGGCAAGCCTGTCAGTCATGCGAATATCTCCCCAAGAGCCGGTGCGTTGACCGGCGGCCGCAAAATTTGTGCGTGATCAGATTTTGCGCCAAGGCACCGGGCTTGGCGAGAGACAAGTATGCGTTATGGTATTTATGTATTCAGCGCGCATTCCTTGTGGTTTCGGCCAGCAGGCCCCCGGTGTCAAACGCGGCCATGGACGGCGGCTTTCCGATCTCCGACACTGCAGGCTGGGCCATTGCCGTTCGGGCGCAGACGAGGAGGCCAGGGCATGCAAAAACTCAGGATCGCAATTGCCGGTGCGGGGGTGATCGGGCGGGAGCATTGCACGCTGATCACCGGCCATCCGGGTGCGGAGATCGCGGGCATCGCCGACCCGGCACCGGCCGCGCGGGCGCTTGCGGAGAGCCTCGGCGTGCCGCATTTCGGCGACCTCGACACAATGCTGGATGCGGTGAATCCGGACGGGGCGATCGTCGCCCTGCCGACCGGGCTGCATAAAGCCGCCGCTCTCGCCTGTATCGAGCGCGGCATCCCGAGCCTGATGGAAAAGCCGGTCGCGGCCACCCTCGCCGACGCCTTCGAGATGGCGCGGGCGAGCGAGGCTGCCGGTGTGCCCATTCTCGTCGGCCATCACCGCCGGCACAGCTCGGATATCAGGGAAGCCCGGCGGGTTGTGCAAAGCGGGAAACTTGGCCGGATCGTGACGGTCAGCGGCATGTCCTGGGTGGACAAGCCCGACAGCTATTTCGACATCGCCTGGCGGCGGGAGCCGGGTGGCGGCACGTTGCTGATCAACCTGATCCACGATGTCGATTGCATGCGCTTCATCCTGGGCGAGATCCGCCGGGTCGGCGCCTTTGTCTCGAACGATGTGCGCGGGCTCGATGTCGAGGACACGGCCAGCGTGTCCTTCGAGTTCGACAGCGGTGTGCTCGGCAGTTTCACCATCAGCGACGCGGTCGCCTCGCCCTATAGCTGGGAGCGGACCTCCGGCCAGGCGCTGTATTTCCCGCACCAGCCGGGGAACTATCTTTTCATCGGCGGCCGCGCCGGATCGTTCGAGGTTCCCGGCATGGCGCTCTGGTCGCACGGCCCGGAAGGTGGAGACTGGCAGGACAGGCTTGAGCGGGAGGTCCTGCCGCTCGACGGCACGCAGACCTATGAAAACCAGCTCACCCACTTCCTGAAGGTGATCACCGGGGACGAACTGCCGGTCATCGACGCGGCAGACGCCGCCCGGTCGCTCGCGGTCATCCTTGCCGTGAAGATTGCTGCCGGGGAAAAGCGGGTGGTGGATATCGCCGAGCTGCTGGAAGGGCTCTAGGATGCGGCTTCCACGCGTCGAAACACCACCCATCTCCGTCACCCCGACGCAGGTCGGGGTCCATAGGATCGTGGGGCTGTGTCCGTCATCCATGGATCCCGTCCTTCGACGGGATGACGGGCAGGGTTTGGATACGATACATTTGCGACCGGCAATTAGGGTGCGTGTCCTTTAATTTGTCGTGGATATCGCGGAGCGGCTGCAGGGATTGTAGGACAACGGCCTCCGCGTGCCCGTCATTTGCAGGGATATGGCCAGATCCGCTTCGCGCCCGCTGGCACCGGCGTGCCGTCCGTCTTCAGATACGCCACCGGCACGGCTTTCTCCGATGAGGGCAGCTCGGCGAGTTCCGCCGAAACGTAAGGCCCCTCCTGCCGGTAGAAGGCGATGGGGTCCATGAAGAAGCCGTCGGCGGGCACGAACACGCGGCCGTCATTGCTCCAGGACGGCGCGGCGCTGAACAGGACGGCGAAGTGCAGCGCGTCGCGCCGGATGTTTCTGCCCATCTTGCCAGAATTGCCGGTTTTCCCGATCTCGGCGCCCATCCGCACGGCGTCACCGATGGCAAGCGCCGGCATTTCGGACAGATGGGTGTATTGCGAGTAGGTCCAGAACGGCAGCCCGGTTTGTTCCGGTGTGTGCCTGAGGGCGATTTCGATGCCCTTGCGGTTTCCGTCATTCTCGAAAATTCCGATCACCGTGCCGTCGGCAATCGCCCGGATCGGTGTGCCGCGCGGTTGCGGGATATCGACACCCTTGTGCTGGGCCGGCCACGGACGTTTGCCGGTATAATTGATGGCCCACCCCTCGGTATCGATTCCGGGGCAGGTGCCATCCTCGATGAAGGCCGGTTTCAGGCCAGTCCTGACCACACCGCGCGCTTCCTGAATTTCGACGCTGCGGGCTTTGTCGCTCCGCCGGGCCTTGCCTACCATCAGGTAGAGATCCGGATTGATCGCATCAGGCGGCACAAATCCCTCGATCCCGGCGCAGGCAGTGCACGGCTCCGCCGCCATCAGGGGCGGGGCGAGCAGGAACAGGCAGGACACGAGAGCCGTCAGCGCAAGATTTTTAATCGGATCTTCTCCAATGGTGCACTCTGGATGGTGAGCCAATCTGTCCCGGTACGGGGAGGAGCATGCCTTGCTAGACTAGTGCCGTATGCGAGTGCAGGGAAACCGGATTCACAGCGATGAGGCGATCGGCATCGCTCGGACATGGATCAGTGGACGCCGGGATGCTGATATGCGGGTGGAGGCTGTAATGCAGAATGCCAAGGGGGATATCTGGCACGTATCGGCGGCTGAAGAGGTTCTTGCTGCCCTGGGCACGGATGCCGGCGGTCTTTCGCATGAAGAGGCAGCGGCGCGGCTTGAAAAACATGGCCCCAATCGCCTGCCGGAGCCGGCAAAGCGCGGTGCGTTCTTCCGCTTTATCCTGCATTTCCACAATATCCTGATCTACGTGCTGCTTGGCTCCGCCGTGATCACGGCGGCTCTCGGCCATCTCGTCGATACCCTTGTGATCCTCGCTGTTGTTTTCGCCAATGCGGTGATCGGCTTTGTACAGGAAGGCCGGGCGGAAAAGGCGATGGACGCCATCCGCACGATGCTTGCCCTGAAGGCGTCCGTGCTGCGCGGCGGAGAGCGCCGGGCGGTGGAGGGCGACAGTCTCGTCCCCGGTGACATTGTCCTGCTTGAGGCGGGGGACAGGGTGCCCGCTGATCTCCGCCTGTTGCAGGCAAGCGCGTTGCAGATCCAGGAAGCGATTCTGACCGGCGAGTCGGTCCCGGCGGAAAAACAGACAAGGCCGGTGGACCGGGAAGCGCCGCTGGGAGACCGGGTCTGCATGGCCTATAGCGGCACGCTGGTCAGCAGCGGACAGGGCAGAGGGCTGGTGGTCGCCACGGGAGCCGATACCGAGATCGGCAAGATCAGCGGCATGCTTTCCACCGTCGAAAGCCTGACCACGCCGCTGGTCCGGCAGATGAACGCGTTCGCCAGGTGGCTGACGGTTCTGATCCTGCTGATCGCCGCCGCCTTGCTGGTCTTCGGATATGCCGTCGGGCATGCCGGTTTTGCCGACCTGTTCATGGCGGTTGTCGGCCTGTCCGTGGCGGCGATACCGGAAGGCCTGCCCGCGGTTCTGACAATCACTCTCGCCGTCGGCGTGCAGGCCATGGCGCGGCGCAATGCCATTGTCCGCCGCCTGCCCGCGATCGAGACGCTCGGCTCCGTCTCGGTGATCTGCACGGACAAGACCGGGACCCTGACCCGGAACGAGATGATGGTCGCCTCCATCGCCACCAGCGCACACACCTTCTCGCTGGAGGGCACCGGATATGAGCCGCGCGGCGCGATCACGCTGAACAATGCCGCCGTCAGTATCGGCGAGCATCATGTGCTTGAGGAACTGGGCCGTTCCGCCGCGCTCTGCAACGACGCCTCCCTGCATGAGCGGGACGGCGTGTGGCATGTCGAGGGAGACCCGATGGAAGGCGCGCTGCTGGCGCTGTCCGGCAAGCTCGGCATCGACATGCGGGCCGAGCTTGCCGCCTGGACACGCACCGACGCGATCCCGTTCGACGCCCGGCACCGCTTCATGGGCACCCTGAACCATGACCACGACATGCACGCATTTGTGTCGGTCAAGGGCGCGCCGGAACGGATCCTGTCGATGTGCAGCACGCAGCGGAGCGCCTCGGGCGGCACCGAGCCGCTGGCCGCGGATGACTGGCATGCCCGGGCCGAGGCGATTGCCGCGGAGGGTCAGCGCGTGCTGGCTTTCGCCGTCCGTCCGGTCGATCCCGGACACACCGTGCTTGAATTTTCCGACGTTGAATCGGATCTGGTCCTGGTTGGTCTGGTCGGGCTGATCGACCCGCCCCGGCCGGAAGCCATCGAGGCCGTGAGCGCCTGCCAGGATGCCGGTATCCGGGTGAAGATGATCACCGGGGACCATCGCGGCACGGCGGCCGCGATCGGCCGTCAGATCGGCCTGCAGAACCCGGACAGGGTGCTGACCGGGGCGGATCTGGACGCCATGGACGACACCGCGCTGGCCGCCTGCATCCTCGAGACGGACATCTTCGCCCGCACCAGCCCGGAGCATAAATTACGGCTGGTGATGGCGCTGCAGGCGCACGGCCTGACCGTCGCCATGACCGGAGACGGCGTCAATGACGCCCCGGCCCTGAAGCGCGCCGATGCGGGCATCGCCATGGGGCTGAAGGGCAGCGAGGCGGCGAAGGAGGCGGCCGAGCTGGTTCTGGCGGACGACAATTTCGCCTCGATCGCGGCCGCCGTGCGCGAGGGCCGGACCGTCTATGACAACATCAAGAAAGTCATCAGCTGGACCCTGCCGACCAATGCTGGCGAGGCCATGACCATCGTCGTCGCCCTGCTGTTCGGCATGACGCTGCCGATCACGCCGGTGCAGATCCTCTGGGTCAACCTGATCACCGCCATCACGCTGGGCATGGCGCTGGCCTTCGAGCCGACCGAAGAGGACACCATGCGCCGCCCGCCCCGGCGCCGGGGCGAGCCGCTGCTGACCGGCGCGCTGGGCTGGCATATCCTCTTCGTCTCCACCCTGTTCCTCGGCGGCGTGTTCGGCATCTACACCTACGCCATCGATCGCGGCTACCCGGTCGATCTGGCCCGCACCATGGCCATGAACACCCTGGTGGTGATGGAGATCTTCCACCTGTTCTTCATCCGGAATATCTACGGCACCTCGTTCACTTGGAAAGCGGTGCGCGGCACAAAGGTCGTCTGGGCCACAATCCTCGCCGTCACGGCGGCACAGTTCATCATCACCTACGTCCCGCCGCTGCAAGGCGTCTTCGGCACGCAGCCCGTGCCGTTCCTGGACGGCGTGCTGATCGTCGCCATCGGCGTCGCGCTGTTCGCGATCATTGAAACGGAGAAACAACTCCGCCTGCGCATCTGGAAGCGCGGGTCGGAGTGAGCTGAGCGGCAACACCCACCGCCGGCCCCGGCTCACCTCACCCCGGTTCCCCTCGGCGCACGCCACCCCGGCACACACACCATCGTCATCCCTGCGCAGGCAGGGACCCAGAGATCGTAGAGCGCCACCCGCCATCCCTGGGTCCCCATTTTCATGGGGATGACGATCAGGGTTTGGGCGCGATGCGCTTGCGCCCGGTGGTTCGGGCGCGTGTCCCTTTAATTCCGGTATCCTTTTTCCAACGCCACCCACCACCGTCACCCCGGCGCAGGCCGGGGTCCATTGATCATGGAACGGCGCCCGTCATCCATGGATCCCGTCCTCCGACGGGATGACGGTGAGGGTATGGACACGGTACGATTACGACCGGCAATTAAGTCGGGTGTCCCCTTGGTTACGAAAAAACAAATGACAAAAATCGTTCAGCGAGGAAACATTCTCAAAACATAAGCTAGGATCGGTTTTAGAGATTGATTGAGGTCAATTGTGGCGGAACGTAAGGCGATCCCACCGGAGTTGCGTCAGGCAATTTGGGAAGGCAATGAGAAGAAATGTGTCTACACGTCAGAGGTTGTCACGCTGGATGAGCTGCAGATTGATCATTTAATTCCAGTAGATGAAGGCGAGAATTTAATTTCAGAGCTTAGAAGATTGAATATTATTGATGGTGAATTTGATTTAAACGGTCCGGAAAACCTAATTCCGACAAAATCAACAACAAATAGGCAAAAATCAAATAAGAAATTTGATTTGAGTGCGGTAATTTATTTTCTTCAGATAGCCAAAAGTAATAAAAATAAAGTAAATTCAATATATGAAAGTTTGGTGAATGGAACTGTAAAGATTAATGGTTATTTAAACATAAAAAATCAAGCAAGGAAAAATGATATTTCTACAGAGGAAATGTTTTCTTATTTTTTGCATCAGTACGAAGGAAAAGTGCCTCTGCGTTCTGGTTTAGGGATGTCTGGGAGAGATATTCAGGCAGCCAATAGTGTTATTGCGGATAGTTTAATGGATTATCCTTTTGCGTTAGGGGGAGGGGCTATAAAGAATGTTCGAATGATTTCAGACGATGGTGATGAAGTTGTTTGCGAAAATGCACGCGAATTCATCAGTGCAAAGGAAGAGAAAAAATTTTATCCGGTTACTCAATTTGACATGAATTGTTATGGTTTGGCTGATAATGCATCTGAGCCTTTAAATCAGATAAAAAAATCAAGGTGGGCTAAAAAATCTTTCATTAGAGATCCTCTAATAAGATTGGTTCATTTGGATAAGCTTCATGCTTCTTGGTCTGAAGGGATATTTTTTCAGAGAAGAGAGCTGTTGAATTATGAAGAAATGCCAACGATTCAAGATATGGTAGATAATGGAATATGCGATGTGGAGATTCATGATAATTGGAGCGTAACAATATTTGATATTGATCACGGGATGGGTGTAGGTATTCATGAGTTTTTTAGAGCAGATTTAGATGAAGATGATTATGAGGAAATACTTTTATTCTATAGTGTATTTGCGACAGGTGGAACATATCGATTCGGTAGGGTTGTCATGGGAAAGCCTAACGAAAATGGAATAATATACGAAATGGAATTTTCTTAGGAATTAAAGGGGGAATTAAAGGGACATTCAACTGAACTCGACCGCAATTTCTCAATGCTTTCGTGTGCCGGTCCACCCCTAAATCAGCTCCCGCTCCCGATCATCCGTCTCCCCAAACCGCTGCAATGACGGCTTCTTCAGCCCCTCATAGAGTTTGTCGATCCCGGCATTGATCTCGCGGTTGTTCCGTTCGAACAGCGAGTTCCCCGCATGGTCGCTTTCCACCAGCAGCGGGCCGAATTTTTCGACTTCCAGCACCCACATGGCCTGGGCGATGCCGAGCTCGTCGAGCCAGTGCGCCGCCTTCACCTGTCTGATGCCGCGCCCCAAGAGCGCGCCGGTGCCGTAGCCGACTGTGGTCAGGTAGACGGCGCCCGCGGGGACGAAGAGGGTCTTGTAATCCTCTTCCGACATGCCGCCCTTTCCGATCACCATCTTGGCGCCGGACGCCTTGAACCAGTCCTTCATCCATTTCGAGAAGCGGAAGCTGGCGGTGGCGGTGACGGCGCTGACCTTCAGGCTGCCGTCTTCCTGCTTTGCTGCGGCGGGGGAGCAGTGGAAATTGACGTTGGTGAGGCTGGCGAAATCGACCGGCGGGGCGGCGCCTTCTTCCAGGATCTTCTTATAGATACCCTCGCGGGCGGTGTAGATCAGCCCGTCGAGATAGACCACGTCGCCGAGTTCCAGTGTGGCCAGCGCCGCGTCGGTGACGGGGGTCTTCAGGCGGACTGTTTTGCGCTCTCGGGCATTTCCCATGAGACTGTCTCCCGTCGCATATAGGGGGTGAACCAGGTCGGATCGGTGCGGAATTCGGCCCGTCCGTCGGCGTGCAGGCGCACGGTGGCGCGGCGCGAGGAGAGGCAGAAGGCGTGCAGGCTCATCGGCATGCCGCCGGTGTGGGTGAAGCCGGCCTCGATATGGCAATCGACCACCATGCTCTTGCCGACGAACCCCATGGCGCCCATGCCGATGGAATTGCCGAGCTCCATCAGCTCCAGCTCCAGCTCGGCGATTTCCGGGTCCGGGTTGCGGTCGCCGACAATACGCAGGCAGGCGGCCTGCTTGCCGAGCACCATGCAGGTGTCCTTCGAGCCGCCGAGCCCGATGCCGACAATCGCCGGCTGGCAGGCGAGGCCCCGTTTGCCGAAGGCGATCATGCCGTCGAGAAAGAAGCGCTTGATGCCGTCGATGCCGTCGCCCGGAAACAGCATGCGGTAATCGGTGCCGAACAGCCCGCCCTTGTGCACGGTGGTGATGTCGACCCAGTCCGCGTCCGGCTCGAAGCTGTATTCGATCTCCGGCGCGTTGAGGCCGACATTGTTGTTGTGATCCGTGCGCCAGAGCGGATGCACCCGGTTCGGGCGGAGCGGAATGTCGTGGGTGGCGCGGGCGGTGGCGGAGCGCAGCGCCTGCTCAAGCGCGATGAAGCCGCCCTCGATCCTGGCCTCGTTCCCGGCCTTCACGTAATAGCGCGGCACGCCGGTATCGGCGCACATCGGCCGCCGGTCTTCCGTCGCGGCCTCGTAATTTTCCAGCATGGCCTCCAGCACGAAGGAGGACAGATCGCCGTCCTCGGCCGCCGCCATCTTTTTGATGCCCGCGAGATAATCGTCCGGGATATCGATCCCGGCCTTGAACATGATCTCGTAGGCAGCCTGTTCGGCTGCTTCTTTACTGATCACCAGCGTTTCTCCCTTTGTCAGGCGGCCCCTTGAAGCGGAGGCAGGGGCAGCCTGTCGGGAGAAAGCCTAGCCCCTTTGCCCGCGATTGGGGAAGGGGGAGGCCGGAACGGGTGCCGTTCCGGTATCAGTGGCCCGTCTCAGCGCCCAGTTACCGTCAGCGGACAGTGACGATTTCTCAGACGTCGCCGGGACGCAGGCAGGCGGTGCCGACCTGTTGCTCTTCGCTGCTGCCGACCGCGACACTGCGCCGGAACTCCCGGCAATGATCACCCGACGCAGGCACCGGCCCGGAGCGGACCTGCCAGGAGCCGTCCGCCTGCAGGCAGGCATTGCCATAGGCCGGAACGGCCGTGCCGCCGACGCTGATCGTGTCCTGATATTCGCGGCAATAAGCTGGCGTTACGGCTGGTGCCGGAGCGGGAACGGGCACGGGCATATAAGTCGGCATCCAGACCGCTTTCGGAGGCTGCGCCGGATAAACGGGCACGACCTTGTAGAGAGTGCGCTGCTGCTTCCGGGGCGTGACCCAGTGGCACTTGCCGCGCACGATCTCGTAATGCCCCGGTCCGCGCTGCCGGCCGCGATGGCGTTCGTTATCGTGCTTGTAAGTGGTCCGGCAATAGCTGTCGGGATAATTGCCGCGATCATGCCTGTCCGGGTTCTTCCAGGAGGCGGAGAAGGCCTCTCCGGCGGAAAAGGCGAGCAGCATGCCGATCAGACCAGCGGCGATGCGGAGCAGCAGAAGGCGGAAAGGCAAGATGGCGTGCGTGGGCATGGGAAATTCCGATCCCGGAAACGGTGTCTCGGAACAAGAACGGCCCGCGACAGGAAATCCGTCGGGGATGCAGTGTAAAATGCGTCAGGTGGCTGCTTCCCGTCCGGCTTCTTCAGCGCCCGCCGTCCGAAACCTTGAGAAGCTGGTCTGCGGTGTCAAACCCGGAGTGAACGCTCCAGGTGCTGGCGGCCGAATAGGCCGTCAGGCCCGGCCGGGTGGAGAGCGGTCGTTCGGATTTCTCGATTACTTATTCGGAAGTGGACCGTAAAATGGGGTGGAGCGCGGCGATCCGTGTTGATCTCTCGCCACCCGCGCAGAGTTAAGAAGTGAGTTTGGGGTGACGCTTCAATGGAGTGTTTTAGGATAGATGAGAGCGGATATACAGGCTTCGACCTTTTGAACGCCGACCAACGTTTTCAGGGTGCGGCAGCAATCGCAATTAGTGACGAGGACGCCGCCAACCTCATTAGAGAGTATTTCCCAAAGCTGCAGGCGCCGGAACTGAAATACCGTGCGCTGTCACGGCGTTCCGCCAATCACCCCCGTCTGCTCTCCCTGTTGCGTGATCTTCTCACTCACCACAAATGCGTCACCTATATCTGCGACAAGCGCTATCTGCTGATGTTGATGTTCTTGGATCATGCGGTCGAGCCATTTTATTACGAGCGCGGCATGGACTTCTACGAGGGTGGGCAGAACTACGCTATGGCGTCATTTCTGTTTGTCACAGGTCCAACCATGCTCGGCCAGCCGGCCTTCGATAGACTGTTACAGTCCTTCCAACAGGCGGTTAGGGAGAAGACACCCGGATCTTTGAGCGCACTTATATCGGCGACGCGAGCGACGAAGTGGGAAACATTTCCGGAGGCGCTCGGGCCGTTAGCCCAGTTCGAGGCACCTGAATGCCTGTCTGAAATAGCAAACCCTGGCGTGAACACTGACGCGGCCCCGGTGGTATTGCAGTCCCTGGTTAGCCGGATGGAGGTGATGGCCAATGGCCCGTATAGGGTCGAGCACGATCAATCTAAGAACCTGCTTGCCTATCACGATCTGCTGCAGCGTTTCATCGATCATGATCAGGAGATCGAGTTTCGACAAACCGAGATCACTAGCATCAAATTCCCGCTCAAGTTGGCCGAGGTCACACAAGTCGACTCGAAGGCAAGTTCAGCTGTGCAACTGGCCGACGTTATGATTGGAGCGGCTATTGAGGCCGTAAACAGGCGGGCAGGTCTGCGGTCTGGCGGTCTGGATCCTGACGCGGTGTCGTCGCTCTATACTGACAATCAATTCATCCATCTAACCCCGTCATTTGACCTCGAAGAGCAAAAGCGATTCCGACAAGGAACACAGGCTGGTGAACTAATCGACTATTTTGCAGAGAACTTCTATACGCCTCGTAGCACCTGAACGTGACCACTTGTCCATTTTTGGCCTAATTCGGGCGACAACCGCATTTTGCGGTAACATCTGCTCCTGTTGGCTTCCTACCGAATAAGTCATCAGGCTCTGTAGGCTGGAAGGCGGTCTTTCGCGGCGACGTGCGCTAAAGTCGGCTATAGCGGACAAAGTGAGCGCTCGCTTCTCAGATCTGAACGTCCGCTTTGGGGGGGCTCGAAAATCTGGACATGTGCTCTATTTCAGTTGTTCGGCTAGAGCTTCAAGACTTCTGTCTTTTTTCCATCGACGGTTACCCTGTGCAGGACGCCGTCAGCCTCGATTTCAAAAATGTGACAAACATATCCGAGATTGAGCGTCGGAACATTCTCTTGAATGCTGTCACTTCGAGGGATGTCGCCAATGCTTTCACCGTCACCAATGTGTCCTGCACGATAGCTCAAGAGCCGAACCGTTTTGGGTAAACCGCCCATTTCTTCGCAGACAGCTTCGACGGCAATCGCAGCTGCGCCGTTTCGCGCAAGTATAACTTGCCTTCCAAAAAATGACCGTACTTTGCTGCCGATCTCTGACCAAGCCGCAAGGTTCTCATTTATAGGTTTGCCCAGAAAAAAAGTGCCCAAGAGCACAGTCCAGAGTGGAACCGGCGTCGTTGCGAAGATCGTCAAGAACGCGGGTATGTCAGCACCAGGACCAATGTTCGCTTCCACGAATTCACAGTCAAATTCGCACTCAAGCCCCCGTCTAAACCGTTCACTGTCTTCTTCCCACGTTTCCTCATCACCGCCATAGGTTTCATCTACGATCAGGATGAAAATCTGAGATTTTTGTTCTTCGGGCTGCGGCATCGATTTCCTCACAATGGCTGGTCATCCAACAAGCCTATCGATTGGCCTACGTGAGTCTAGCTGGAGAAACGAACCTTCTTCTGCTCCCGGATCCATCGCACATGTTCTCGCCAGTCGAGAAATCAGGTGATCGCTGCTTTTGCCACTTCCTGCTCCATAAATTCTGACGCCATCAAATAGAGAAACTGTGTTGGCTGGTTGGAGAAGAATTCAAAAACGAATGGCCCGATAGGGCTTTTCAATATTTGCTCGAACTGCTCCGGTTTATAGCGTGTAATTGAACCAAAGTAGAAAGTTGCCAAATATATGGTCAGGAGTTGACTTAGCAGCGTCTGCGCAGGGCTGGGTATGTAGATGTAGTATTTACGGTATGGCGGGTAGGCCGTGACGCTCCGCCAAAGTTGCGACCGCGCATCATTGCTAATCTGCGACAAGACCTGCGATGGGCGGTGGCCGTAGCGAGTAGTTGCAATCGTCTCGGCTTCAATGATGCGTCTGCCATCAATGATCGTTGAACAATTTACGTTCCGCCACGCGCCCGCGGCACCGAGGTTTTTCGAAAGGTCATTGAGGCGATATCCGAGGCGGGTGAAGTCGTCGGCATAGGCCCGAACCCGAAGCCACGCTTCTTGCGCGGTCGCGTCTTGCATGTACTCAATGCGATCCAAGCTTATGAACCTCTCCTTGATAGTTTCAGCCTGACAGAAAATGCGATGTCCGATCAGAACCTGGCCGAGGAAGCCTTGTGACCTCATTCGAAAGTGTGTGCTTGGGGCGGCAGGTGTCGGAAGCGCTGCTCCGATAGCGTTCGCAAACATTACGAATGCGCTCACACTGGGATTTTGGAGAATATCGATTGAAACGTGGCCATGTATCGCCCCAGCAGTGACTGGCAACTGTTCCGATAGACCATGACGAACTGTGCTCAATGCCGTTCCGCTGCGCTTGACGATAAGGCATTTCGCAAGGTTCAGGAATGAATAATAAAGCAATAGGGGTTTCGCCGCGCTTACGTCTGAGTTTTGGGCAGCGGTGAAGAAATCGCGACTTTGAACGAGGAAGGCGAGCGCTTGCCGCTTTGCGTTTGCATCACTCAGTTTTTCGAGATTATTTTGGATAATATTCCAAGGCTCAGTCGCAAAGAGGATTGAGTGAACGCCTTCGCGCTTCGCGCCCTGATATGTCGGGAAGAACGAAAATGTTGCTGGCCTTCCTCGAATGTGAACTACTTCGCCTTCTCGAGCATCGAACCATTTCATCTACGCCTCCCGAACCTAGCTATTCGACAACTAAAGCCTGAAAAGCACGGGCGTTAAAGGGAGATTTCTATGCGCACTCGACCTCGCGCAGTCGATCGGTCACGTCGATGACGCCGGGGGCATCCCATATCGCATCGCGCAGCAGGAACTTGTGACTATTTGTGTGCTCGATGTAAGTCGAATGCTCGCGGACGACGGCAGCCGAGATCAATGCGGCCCGCATGATGCAGTAATCGTCATCGAACAGGACGGCGGCGAGGATGTCGAACCCGTCGAGATCACGGATTGCGGATAGCTGCCGCGACCTGTTCCGGCGATGGATGCGCCTCCCCTTGATCTGATAGCGCGTCCCGTCGTCGCCCGTCGCATCGAAGGCCTTGGCCGAGTTGTTTTCTTGCGCCCAACCGAAGGCCACGCAGAACACATACTCGGCAAGGTCACCGGTGGGGTTATTCGCTGATCGCAGCACGTCGCGCGCCCGCAACTCCTCCATGATGGCAGCATGCAGGGCGAGCAGATCGGCAATCGACTTGGTGCTAAGGCTGTCCATGCCCCTGTTATGCTTCGGCATCAGGACGATGGCAATGATCGCGCGCACTGGGCAAACATGGGTGAGAACGGCTCGCCTTACTGTGAATGCCAATAAAGCTGTACCTGCAAATGCCCGCTGTTTACCCAATTCGGCAGTTGGAAAAAAAATAGGAGACCGGTCGTTTTGCCCGCTTCGTAGCCGTTCGCATCGCTCAGCGCCAACGACCGCTATGGCTCGGTTCCCGCCATTCCCAGCGGGCACCAAGCGTCAGATTTTTACCACCAGGCGCGCCTCCTCTATTGCGCGAACAGCGTATCGCTGACCGCAGACGGAGCTCATGCATGAACTGCGCGGCATAGCACCTCTCCCGACGCTGCTCATACAGTCTTCACATGGTGCTCATCAGTCGGCTTGAAAAAATACAAACAACTAAAACATGCGTTGAGCGGCGGCTATTTCCCGTCCGGCTTTTTCAGCGCCCGCCGGGTCAGCCGGTGCAGGCTGAACCAGAGCGCGATGACGAGCACCGGCAGGAATGCGGCTGAGACGATGGTCGGATCGACGCTGATCAGGTGCGCCTTCACCATGCCTTCCAGCAGATATTTCAGCAGGTTGACCGCGTAATAGCTGATCGCCACCACGGACAGGCCCTCGACCGTGCGCTGGATGGCGAGGGACTGGGCGGCGCGGCGGTTCATGCTGTCGAGCAGGTCCCGGTTCTGCCGCTCCACCTTCACCTCGATGCCGGTGCGCAGCAGGCTGGACAGGCGCGAGGCCCGTTTCGAGATGCCCTCCTGCCGGCTCTGCACCGACCAGCAGGTGCGCAGGGCCGGGTCGATCCGGCGCATCAGATAGTCGAACAGATGGATATAGCCGTTCAGGCTGACCGCGCCGAGCTGGCGCAAGCGGCCCTCGACGATCTCGAAATAGGCGGTGCTGGCGCGGTAGCGGTAGCTCGAGCTGGCGATGATGGTTTCCAGCTCGGCCGAGAGCTGGGCCAGCGGGTCGAGCAGGCTTTCGTCGGTGCGGTCCTGATTGCCGTCGGCCAGCTCCGCCGCGATCCGGGCGAGGCCGCGCTCGATCCGTTCCAGCTTCGGGCTGCTCTCGCGGGCGATCGGCAGGGAAAGCAGGGCGAGGCGCCAGTAGGTGTTGAGCTCGAGCACCCGCTGCACGGTCTGGCCAAGCAGTTCGGGGCCGAGATCGCCGGTGCGCAGATACATCCGGTCGAAGCCGTCATCGTGGGTGCGGAGATCGCCGTAGATCTCGACCTGTTCCTTCTCCACGCGATTGGCTTTCTCCATGCGATTGGCGAAGACCTCGTTGCCGTCGAACCAGCGGGACAGCTTGTTGATGTCGAGCGGCGTCTCCATGCCGTCGGCGACCGCGAGATGCACGGCGACCATGACCTCGCCGAACTTCGCCTCTTTCCAGTCCGCCGGAAGCAGTCCGAAAACGGTCTCCTCGAACGGCGCGTCGAAATTTTCCTCGCGCAGGAAGGTGTAGGTCGAGAACTCGGTATGCCGCTCCCATTTCACCGTGAAGGGGCCGAGATCGGCGGTGAAATGCTTCATGTCGGCGGAGGGCTCGGCGGTGCCGAACTTGCGGCAGAGCGCGACCAGATCCTCGAAATCCCGGTCGCCGCCATGCTCGCCGGTGCCGAAACCGATATGGCTGATGCGGAGCGGCGCCCGCACCGGCCGGATCGGCCTTGCGTGCAGCTCCAGGGTCAGCGAGTCCCGTTCGGGATGAAATTTCACTCTTCAGCACCCTTCACATGAAGTGCCGGTCCATCTGTAAAGTAACCCGGTGAGGCACTTTCGCCTATGGGGCGAGACGCCGCGTCTGTTTCCCCGTATTTATTCCGCTGCAGTCGGGGGCGCACCGGCCTCATCCTCGATCAGCGACTGGCCCGGCGCGACGATGGAGAAATCCACCGGCACCATGTCCAGCGCCAGCCCGGCGTCCGACTGAGTGATGCGGGTGAAACAGGTCTCTTCCAGCGCGCCGGTCTCCGGGAAATCCTCGCGGAAATGGGCGCCGCGGCTGTCCTCCCGGCCGAGCGCGGCGGTGGCGATGACGGCGCTGGTATCGATCTGGCTCTCCAGGTTCATCCAGTCATGCCAGGTCAGGTTGAAGGCCCGGTCGCCGTCGGCCAGGCCGGTCTCGTGCAGCTCCGCCCGGAAGTCGCCGAGCGCGGTCAGGGCCGCGCGCAGCCCGTCGCGGGTGCGCAGGATGCCGACATCGTCCCACATGCAGTGGCTGAGCCGTTCGCGCAGGTCGGAAAGGTCGCCGCCGCGCGCTTTGAAGGGCCGTTCTGCACGGGAAATGCCGGCTTCGAGCACAGTTTTGTCGGCTTCGCGCCAGGCGGCGCTTGCGGTTTGCACATACGCCGCCATGCTCTCCCCGGCGATGCCGCCGAAGACGGTGGAGTTGGCAACGCCGTTGCCGCCGAGCCGGTTCGCGCCGTGCACCCCGCCGCAATCCTCGCCTGCGGCGAACAGGCCGGGCAGGCCGGTGCCGCAATCCAGCTCGAACTCGACGCCGCCCATCATGTAATGGGCGGTCGGCACAACTTCCACACGTCCGCCGGCCAGATCGAAGCCGCAATCGGCGCAGCGTTCGACCATCCCCTTGAATTTATTAGCAACATTCTCCGGACCGAGATGTGCCATCTCAATAAAAATACCCCCGTTTGGTGTGGTATTTCCGGCCCGCATTTCCGAATAGATAGACCGGCTGACAATGTCCCGCGTCGCCCTCTCTCCGTGGCTATGATAGCGGCTCATGAAGCGCTCGCCCGCGCCGTTCAAAAGATACCCGCCGGCGCCCCGCAACCCTTCTTCCAGCACGGTCCCGGTCATCCGCGTATCCGTCCCCGCCAGCAATCCGGTCGGGTGGAACTGCACCATCTCCATGTCCCGCAACGGCAGGTTTCGCCGGAGCGCCATGGCCATGCCGTCGCACGCCTTGTCGCCCGACGGCGTGTGATAAAGATACATGGTCGGCCCGCCACCACTCGCCAGCAGCACCGCCTTGGCCTCGACATAGCGATACTGGCCGGTCCGCATATCCACCAGCAGAACCCCGGCGATGCCGCTGCCGTCCCGGGCCGGGATCAGCTCGATGGCGCGATGTTCCTCCAGCTTGTTCACACCGCGCGCCCAGACCTGCTCCATCAGCCGGTTGACGATCTCGATCCCGGTCAGGTCGCCCTTGTGCACGGTCCGGTCGAAACTCTGCCCGGCGAAGGCTTTCTGATGCAGGGAGCCATCCGGGTTGCGGTCGAAGAAGCAGCCGAGCTCGTTTTCCAGCTCGTGAATCCGCTCCACGGCCTTGTCCACCAGCTTCCAGGCGAGATCCTGGCGCGGCAGCCATTTGCCGCCGACGATGGTGTCCATGAAGTGCCGCTCGACAGAATCGCCCGGCGCCAGCGCCACGTTGTAGCCGCCTTGCACCATCCGGGTGCAGCCGCATTTGCCGATCAGCCCCTTCACCGCGATGGTGACGTCCAGATCCGGGTCCGCCTGCAATGCATGCAGCGCCGCCATCAGCCCGGCCCCGCCGGAGCCGATGATCAGGATGTCGGTTCGGAGTGTCTCAAGAGATTGGCTCATAGCGCGACGATCCAGAACAGTATCCCGGCCAGCACGGACGCGCCGGCGCCGAGGGAAATCAGGGTTTTCAGCGGATCGCGCCAGGGCAGGAATTCCAGTGCCAGCACCCGCAATCCAAAGCCGAGATGCAGGGTCAGCAGCATGACCAAACCCCATTCGGCGACTTTCACCAGCGGCTGATCTGTCCAGGCGATCATGCTGTCGAGCGCCGCGTCACTATCCAGCGCCAGACCGAGCACGAGGAAATGCACCGGCAGGAAGAGCGCAAGCGCGAGGCCGGAAAGCCGGTGGCCGAGTGCCGCCCACCAGCCGGGATGGTTCCGCGAGGCGCGCATCATGCCGTCACCGCCAGCACGGCGCGCAGACCGAGACCAAACAGCAGGGCGCCGAAGCCGAGCGTGGCGAAATCGAGGGAGCGGCCGCGCCAGCCGGTCCATTCCCGCAGGATATTGCGCAACCCGATCGGCGCATGCAGCGCCACCGCCGTCACGAACAGGCCATAGAACGCGGCCCAGAGCAGGTTGCCCCGGGTCCGGCCGAGAATTTCCTCGGCCGAGAGTCCGCCTTCGATGGCATAGAGGATCATCACCAGATGGGCGAGCAGGAGCGGGACCAGTATCATCGCGCTGGCGCGTTGCAGCAGATAAAGGCGGGCTTCCAGCATCAGAGCTCGCCTTTCATCAGGGCGGCGAGCGTCATCCGTTTCAGTCCGGCGATCCCGGCGGTGGGGTTGAGGCCGACCGGGCAATGCTCGACGCAGCTTCCATGGCTGTGGCAGGAGTGGCAGCCGCCACTCTCGGAGACCGCCCGGAGCAGGCCCGCCTTGTCCGCGTCCCGTTCATCGTTGGCGAGGGTCCAGGCCCGGTTCAGAGCAGCGGGTCCGAGATAGTTTTCGTCCCAGCCGACCACATCGCAGGCGGCATAGCAGACTGCGCAATTGATGCATTCGATCCCGGCATTCGCCGCTTTCCGGGCCGGGCTTTCGGACGAGACCGGGGCCATCGGCTCGTGCCGGGTCCGGGTTGGCTCATGCCTCCCGCGGGCGTCCTGCCATTTCTCGAAGAACGGCGCCATGTCGGTGGCGAGATCCTTGATCCGCGGCAGGTTGGCCAGCGGCTCGATCCTGAGATGACCGTCCTCGGCAACGCGGGAGACGTGGGTCCGGCAGGTCCAGCGTGGCTTGCCATTCACCTGCATGGCGCAGGAGCCGCACATGCCGACCCGGCAGGCGAAGCGGTAGGCCAGCGCGGGTTCTTCGTTCCGCTGCACCCAGGTCACTACGTCCAGCACGGTCTGGCTTTCCCGGCGCGGCACATGATAGGTCCGGAGCGCGCCATCATCACGGCCGCGCCAGATCTCCACCTTCAGCATTTCTTCCCTATCGGCGGTGTCTTGCATTCCACCACTCCATTTTTATCAGGGGAGTGTGGCGCCGAAATCGGATGGCGGATAGAGCCGCTCGTGGAAAAAGTCCGGTTCAGTCCCGGCAGCTAGTCCCGGTGGTTAGTCCCAGAGGGGCTAGTCGTAGCGGCTTTGGCCCCAGAAGCCGGAGCGGGTCTCCAGCAGCGAGGTGAGGCCTGTCCGTTCCAGCGCCTTGGCAATCGCAGCGTCCGCTGCGTCCAGCACGCTGCCTTCGTCAAGGCTGGTGACGGCCCGGCCGCGCATCAGGACCTTGCCATTGACGATGGTCGTGTCGATATCGGCGCCGTTGGCAAAATAGATCGCCCGGTGCAGCGGCATGTTGGCGGGCACCAGATGCGGCTTGCGGAGGTCGAGCAGCACGATGTCGGCTTTCTTGCCAGCCTCGAGCGAGCCGATCTCGTTCTCCATGCCGATGGCCTTCGCGGCATCGATGGTCACCATCTCCAGAGCCTTCCCGGGCGGCAGGATCTGATCGTCACGGAAATGGCGGCGGTGATAATGCATGGCCTGCTGCATGTGTCGGATCATGTCTCCGGACCGATCCGGCGCGGGCGCGTCCGAGCCGATAGCGACGGTCACGCCCTGATCGATCAGCTCCGGCACCGGGCAGCGGCCCTTGATCGAAGCGACGGCGGACGGGTTGTGCACGACGCTGGCACCAGTTTCGCGCAGCGCAGCGATATCCGCCTCGGTCAGATTGGTGCAGTGAGACAGGAAGGCATCCTCGCCGAGCAGATCCTGCGCGTTATGAGCATAGGCGATACTGCCTTCGCGATGACCGTCCTGGGTGAAGCGGAGGCCCAACTCGCGCGAAAGGGCGCGGACCTGCCGCGCATGCTCGGTCACCAGATCGGCCGTAACGCCCTCCGGCAGGGGCTCGTCCAGGCGAGATACGGGATAGGTGATCGCGACCGAAAGCCGTTTGCTCTCCGCTCCGTGCCATTTCTCCGC
Source organism: uncultured Nisaea sp. (assembly GCF_963974195.1). Classification (NCBI taxonomy): domain Bacteria; kingdom Pseudomonadati; phylum Pseudomonadota; class Alphaproteobacteria; order Rhodospirillales; family Thalassobaculaceae; genus Nisaea; species uncultured Nisaea sp. Next base: position 4,776 of record NZ_CAXBDC010000040.1, on the reverse strand, counting down.
AATCTTCCGGCTGACGTCGAGTTGCCGCTCGAAGCTGATATCCCGTTCGTTCTCGCCGTGATCCCAGTCCCTGAAACGCCACGGAAAGGGCGGCCGGTTGGCCCCGACGGCGAGCATGGCGCGGGTGCCTGCCTGCTTGATGGCGGTGAAATGCGCGTCCGCGAAACTTAGATGATCGGTTCTGCTGATACTGTCGCCGCCGCCCAGCATCGATACGCCGGTGGTGACGCCCGCCTTGATTCGCTCAAGAGCGAAAAGAGCTGCATCCGCGCGCCAGAATTCCTCGTCCGAGCCGAGCGTATAGATCTGCCGGCAGGCATCGAACCAGGCCTGGCCATCGTCACTGCCGAGGGTTTTCACCAGCGCGTGCCCGGCATGGGCATGGGCGTCGATCAGGCCCGGCAGCACCAGCATACCGGCGGCATTGATGATCTCCGCGCTGTCCGTTGTGCTGATGGCTTCGTTCGGCCCGGCGATGGTGGCAATCCGTCCGTCCCGGACATGCACCGTGCCGCCCTCGACAACCCGTCGTCCGGAATCCATCGTCACGACGATACCGCCGCTTATCACAAGATTGCGCATCGTCTCTCCACGGCAAACAACTTGGAGTTAAAGAATATTCATATGGCCGGAGAACGGCCCGGTCAGGGACGATACGCGTTTCTGAGGACGTAAAAAAGATCGTTGCCGAGAGGATGTTCCGGGCAAGGGCCTTTGCCGCCGGTTTCGGGTGATCGGGTTCCTTCCGCTGCCGGGTCGGCAGGAAGGCCGGGGCTTTCAAGTTCCGTCATTCCGAGGCGCTTGAAAATATCCTGACGATTTCGGTTCTCGAAATCAGATTTGTCAGACACCGTTTTCCTCCATGAGAGCGGCGCGAGCCTGTCGGCGGGCGATCGATTCGTCACGATTAAGCCGGATGAGTCAAGGCGCGGAGAGGTTTTCGTGAACCGCCCCGTGCGACACCGCAGGTTGCATTACGTTGCGGGGAGCATTGCAGGGGGTGTTGCGGGTGGGCGCAGGGCCTGCTTACTCTCGGCCATCCGAAGAGGAGGGACGGGACCGTGACGAAGACAATCGCCGATTTGATGGAAGACCGCTTTGGCCTGCCGGTGGAGGCGGGCCGGGACATGCCGGCCGAGGGGGATCTTGCCCATATCCTCGGGCACCGCTCCCATCGCCGCTACAAACCGGACCCGGTGGCGGAGGATCTTCTGGAAGTGCTGCTGGCGGCGGCTTTCTCGGCCCCGGCCAAATCGGACCTGCAGCAGTCCGGTGTGCTGATCGTGCGGGACGCGGAGAAGCGCCGGAAGATCGAGGCGCTGATGCCGGAGATGCCGTGGATCGCGGACGCGCCCGTCTTCATGGTTTTCCTGGCCGATAACAGGCGTATCCGCAAGGTCTCGGAGATGCGCGGCAAGAGCTTTGCCAACGACCATCTTGATTCCGTGCTGAACGCGGCGGTCGATGCCGGGCTGGTGCTGATGAATTTCATCCGGGCGGCGGAATCCGTCGGGCTTGGCGGGTGTCCGATCAGTGTGGTCCGGAACCATATCGAAGTAGTTTCCGAGCTGCTGGAATTGCCGGATCACGTCTTCCCGATCTGCGGCTTCTGTCTCGGCTGGCCGGCCGGCGCGGGGCATATCAGCCTGCGGCTGCCGCCTTCGGTATTCGTTCATACGGATCGTTATGACGACAGCGCCCTTGAACAGGAAATTTCCGGGTATGACGCCCGCCGCAGCGCGCGGTTTCAAATTCCGGATGAAAAACAAAGATTGGTTGGCGAATACGGGCTGGCGCAAGATTACGGATGGTCGGAAGACAAGGCGCGTCAAGTTTCAAAACCGGAGCGCAAGCAATTAGCCAAATATTTAAAGGGTAAAGGTTTCAATCTTGAGTGATGCATGACTTGCACTTCGCGCATTGCGGAAAAAAGGCTGGCGTTGCGAGGGGGGATTACCTAACGTTTCACCCAATAGGGAGTTCGCGCCGCCAGAAAAACAAAAAATGCGGTTAGGGCATGTGCCTGCGGCCTTCCTAGGACAAGGGAGGAACTTGAAATGCGTTTCCAGAAAATGGATTTGCGTGCCGCTACGATTGCGGCCGCGTTGACGGCATCACTCGGTCTCGCTGCGGCACCCGCCGACGCGAAGGTCGAAGGGGATACCATTACGCTCGGTGCGGCGATGTCACTGACCGGCAAATACTCCACCAACGGCATCGATACGCAGAACGGGTACCAGCTCGCACTCGACATGATCAACAATGCTGGCGGCGTGACGGTCGGCGGCAAGAGCTACAAGATGAAGATCGCGTATTATGACGACGAGTCGACTCCGGCTCGCGGTGCGCAGCTTGCCGAGCGCCTGATCAATCAGGACGGCGTCAAATTTATGCTTGGCCCGTACAGTTCCGGCCTGACCAAGGCGATCGCGCCGGTTACCGAGAAATACAAGATCCCGATGATCGAGGCTGAAGGCGCCTCACGGTCGCTCTTCACCCAGGGCTACCGCTACATGTTCGCGGTGCTCTCGACCTCCGAGCTGTATCTCGCCAGTGCCGTCGCCCTGGCGGCTGAACTTGCGGAGAAGGCGGGTAAGAAACCGTCCGACGTCAAGGTCGCGCTGGCCTTCGAGAACGATCCGTTCTCGCTGGATGTCCGGGCCGGTGTGGTCGAGGACGCAGCGAAGTTCGACATGAAGATCGTCATCGACGACAAGCTGCCGCGTGACCTGGCCGACATGACCTCGACCCTGACAAAGGTGCGGGCGCTGAAACCGGATCTTCTGGTGATTTCCGGTCATGCCAAAGGTGCCGTGACAGCTGGTCGGCAGATCAGCGAGTTGAAGCTCGACGTACCGATGATCGCCATGACTCACTGTGAGTCGGCGAAGATCACCGAGAATTTCGGCGCCGGCCCTATGGAGGGTATCCTTTGCCCGACACAGTGGTCTGAAACGTTGAGCTACAAGGATGATCTGTTCGGCACAGCCGCCGAATATGACGCGCTCTTCAAGAAAACCTACCCGAGCTACAAGACCGTTCCGTATCAGGCCGCGCAGGCCTCTGCGGCGGTGCAGGTCTGGAAGGATGCTTTCGAGCGGGCCAACAGCTTCGATACCGAAGCTCTGCGTGATGCCATTGCCGACACCGATCTGGCGACTTTCTACGGGCAGATCAAGTTCTCGCCGGCAGGCAACAACATCGCGAAACCGATGGTGCTGCGGCAGATCCAGGACGGCGAATACAACGTGGTCGCGCCGACGAAATGGGCCTCGTCCAAGGTCCGGCATCCGCGTCAGCCTAAATACTGAGCCTTTGACATGTTGGGCGCGGCGGGGGCTTTCCCTCCGCCGCGCCTCCTTCTCATGGCGGGCCGTCTTTCGGCTGCCACCAGGATGAAAGGCTGAGCGCTCCATGCTCGACAATATTTCAATCCTCTTCCAGGCGCCGATATTCGCCGTGGACCTGCTGGTCCAGGGACTGCTGATCGGCGGCATCTTCGTGCTTGCCGCCTACGGTCTGGCGCTTGTCTGGGGAGTTATGAACGTCAAGAACCTCGCCCAGGGCGAGCTTGTGATTCTCGGGGGCTATCTGGCCTATCAGGCGACGTTATGGGGAATTCACCCGATCGTTGCCTTGCCGGTGGCCTTTGTCCTGATGTTCGCCCTCGGCTGGGTGATCTACATCACGATCATCAAGCGGGTCGTGGATCGGGACATGTTCACCTCGCTGCTTGCCACTTTCGGGCTCAGCCTGCTGATCCAGCAGTCCCTGAACCTGGTGTTCGGCCCCGAAGTACGGATCGCCGAAGCGGGCTTCGGCACATTGAGTATGGGGGATCTCAGCATTCCGGTGATCCGTTTTGTCAGTCTCGGACTGGCGGCGGTCCTCGCAATCGGACTGATCCTGTTCATGCGCAATTCGCGCATGGGGCAGGCGATCCGGGCGACGGCGCAGGATCCCCGCGCGGCCAGGGTGCTCGGCATCAATACGGACCGGGTCTATGCCTTTACCTTTGCCCTGAACGCCGCGATCTGCGGCGCCGCCGGGGTGCTGGTGGCGATGATCTGGAACATCCAGCCGTTCTACGGGCTGGTTCATTCGATCCGGTCCTTCATCATCGTAACGGCTGCGGGCCTCGGTAATCTGCCGGGTGTCATCATTGCCGGCTTCGGTCTCGGAATCTGGGAGAATTATGCCGGTTTCGTGTTCGGTGCGGAATTCGCCATCGCCGCCGTCGTCGGATTGCTGGTCGTGGTTCTGATGATCCGGTTGGTTCAGCTTTACAGACTTCGGCAGGTGGTTCGATGAAGGCGCGCAATCTCGACATGAGTGTCTATGCCGGTCTGATCGCAGCCGGCATCTTCGTGCCGCTGCTGTTCCCGGCCTTTACCAGCCAGATGGCGGTGATGTGGCTGATGGTTCTGATGGCCGTCACCTGGGACATGACTGGTGGCCAGATGGGCTACAACTCGCTTGGCAATATCGCCTTCTTCGGTATCGGCATGTATGCCTCGGCCGTGGTGCAGATCGGTCTCGTCTATGACGTGATGGAATACACGGCGGCCTTCGGTGCCATCAAGGTGGACTTCACCGTCTCGCAATACTGGACGGGCCTGTTGCTCGGTATCGGTTTCGGCGGGGTCGCCGCGACGGTGTTCGCGCTGATTGTCGGGCCGTTCATGCTCGGGCTGCGCGGACCCTATTTCGCCATCGGCACTCTCGGCCTTGCCGTGGCCGTGGCGGAACTGGTCAGCGGCTGGCGCTATGTCGGCG